>JALYUO010000136.1 GCA_030853735.1 Chloroflexota bacterium | reverse complement strand
ATTCCGTTCTTATGCGCCGCTGGCAGGAGGGTTCCGCTAGGGGGCCAGCAGGCCGCGCCGTTGCGCCGCGAAGCGGCCCAGTTGGCTCAACAGCACCACATAGGGCGTGCCGGCGTTCTCCGGGTGGTACTCAAAGACGGCGCGCTGGAAGTATTGCACGGTGTAGGTCTGGCCGTTGAGCGCATTGCGCTCTTGAAACTCTTCCGAGATCGGGTAGCCTTGCTGGGCGAGGCCGCCGTGGGCTTCCCAATAGAGGCGAAAATCGCCGCCGACCGTGTGGCCGGTTTCGGGGAACAGGCGGGCACGGTCGGTATTGACGTGCTGGCCGGGTGCGCCTGCTGCGCCGTAGCGTTGGGTATAGGCTTCCACGCCGAGCAAACTGAGCAGAATGTCGTAGGGTGGCGTATTCTCCGGGTGCTGCTCAAAGACGGCGCGCTCGAAATATTGTGTCTGGTACATTTTGCCGTCAGTGGGCGATGCCTCGGCATGAAGTTCGGTCAGCGGGTAGCCCTGCTGGGCCAGCGCGCCATGCTCTTCCCAATAGGCCAGCAGCGGATCGGTGACGGTGTGGCCGGTTTCGGGAAAGCTGCGATTGGCCGTACACGGCCCGGCCCCATAGCGTAGGATCGCACTTTGGCTGTAGTGCGGCGGGGTACCCAGCATATTGCTCACTGCCCAAAGACCGCCGCCCGCCGCGACGATGCGCCCGGCTTGCACCTCGCCGCTGAGGCTGTTCGGTAGCGGATTGCGGCTGCGTGCCCAACTGTTGCCGGTCCAACGGGCCAGACCCACCGCTTCCCCGTTCTGATTGGCGATCAGCCACACATCCTGCGGGTTGCGGGCCGCCACACCGGTCACTTGCAGATGTTTGGTGCGACCGGGCTGATCTTGGAAGCTGGGGGTGAGGTTGCGGCTCCAGGTGTGCCCATCCCAGTGCAACACAAAGGCATCGAGGTTCTGCTGGTCGGCCATGGCCTCGCCAACCGCCCAAATGTCGTCGGCGGCCAGCGCGGTGATGGCGTGCAAATCGGAGCCGGGCGGGTGGGGCGCGTCTACCCGGCTCCAGGCGTTACCGTCCCAGTGGGCTACCAGGGCTTGTTCGTCATTCGTGTTACTGACCGCCCACACATCGCCGGCACTCAGGACGGCCACCGCTTGCAGGCCAATGGGTCCGCCACCCGCCATCTCCGGGATGGGGATGCGGTTCCATTGCTGCCCATCCCAATGGATTGTCAGATTGTGGGACTGGCCCGCTTCGCTAATCCGCCCCACGGCCCATACGTTATTCGGCCCACTGGCTGCGACCCCATGCAATTCTCCGAGGCTGCCGAGGGGCGCGGCGACGGTTTGCCATTGTGCGCCATTCCAGTGCAGTACGCGCGGCCCGACCGCCCAAATATCGTTGGGTGCGATGGCGGCGAGCGCAAACAGTGTGTCGAAGGCTCCGTCATAGCGGGGGAGAGGCATATTAGTCCAGGCCGTGCCGTCCCAATGATGGATCTGCGCCCGTACCGATCCGCCGGCGGGATCGGTCGTCGTGCCCGCCGTCCAAATATCACTGGGCGACAACACGGCCAGACTTTGCGGCCCAATGTAGCCGGCAGCCAGGGGATCGGTCTGGGGTTGGGCCACCCAGGTGCGGCAGAGCGGCGCGGCGGCCTGCGCTTGCGCGGCGGGCGCGGTGCCGGCGCTGCCGGTCAGCGCGATCAGGGCGGTTCCGATCAGGGCGGCGCGTAGGCCGCTACGGTGGGGGTGCTGCATGGTTTGGTCTCCTTACTGCATTGGTTGTGGGTAACTACGCGGGTTGTTACAAGCACAACGGACGGCGTGCGACGCGGTTGCGCTACGGCGCTAATTGCCTCTTGACTCTCCCCTAACTGGAGCCTGTATGATAGGGGAGCAAGGCTTGCTGACACCTACCGTATACGGAAAGAGACAGACTATGTTTAAGATTGGCGACTTCGCCCGGCTGACGCGGCTTTCGGTGAAGACACTCCGCTACTACGACGAGATCGGGCTGCTGCCGGCCGTGCAGACCGACCGTTGGACGGGCTACCGCTACTACACGGCGGCCCAGTTGCCGCGCCTCAACCGCATCCTGGCGCTGCGCGACCTGGGGCTGTCGTTGGACCAGATCGCGCAGGTGCTGACCCACGACCTGCCGGCGGCAGAGATCCAGGGGATGTTGCGGCTGAAGCAGGCTGAGTTGCAGGCCACCGTGCTTGACGTACAGACGCGCTTGGCGCGGGTGGAAGTTCGCCTCCACCAAATTGAACAGGAGGGTACAATGTCGCAGTATGAAGTGATCGTAAAAGCAGTGCCCGCGCTACGGGTAGCGGGCGTGCAAGGGATTATTCCTGACGAGTCGCAGGTTGGCCCCACCTTTAACCGGCTGTTTGATCAGGTCGGCACCTATCTGGCCCAGCACCACGCCGCCGCCACCGGCCCCGCCATCGCCCTGTGGCACGAGATGACCGATCAGATGCAGAACACGCCGGTGGCGGCGGCGCTGCCGACCGACCGGCCACTGCCCGCCGCTGGGGGCATCACCGTCCACGACTTGCCCGCCGCCCAAATGGCGTGTGTGGTGCATCATGGTGCGTTTACCGGCCTGGGTGCGGCCTATGACGTGATCACGCGCTGGATCGCCGCCAACGGCTACCGCATCGTGGGTCCCAACCGCGAGGTCTACTTGGCCTACGAGCGCGACGGCGACCCAACCGCCTACGTGACCGAGATCCAGGTTCCGGTGGCGCAAGCGTAAGGCGTAAGGGGTGATGCGTAAACGTGTGAAGAGGCTTCGTTGAGCTGTCATGCAATAGGCAATACGTGTTACGTTTTACGTAAGTAACGATTCAGCCCAGCCAGCCGGTCGCACGACCCGCAACGGATTGTAGGAGGCGGTTCCACCCGGCGAGGCTGACCGGACCGCCATCTCCCCGGAGGCCACCGCGCTCACCCGCAGATCGGGATGGGGCCGGCATCGCCGGGTGGAACCGCCTCCTACCCCCGCCCAGGATGAATCGTTACTTACGTTTTATGCGCCCACCCTACATCGCAAGACCTAGATCCAAATCCACCCGATGGCGCTTGTCTGTTGCGCCGGCGGGTGGTATCATTTTTGGGCAACTTTTACCCCTTGCAGC
>JALYUO010000124.1 GCA_030853735.1 Chloroflexota bacterium | reverse complement strand
GCCCGCGTAGGCGGGCTTCGTAGCGGTAGCGGCGAGTTCCAGTCGCCCGTGCTCCGTTAGCGGCACGCGCCCTACGGAATGCCGACAGGGCTTAGGCGTTCGCGCGTCAACGGGCCGCATGGGAGCGCTAGGGAACTGTGGGAGCGGCCTCCGGGCCGCGATGCGCTTACCCCACCGCGATCTACCTGCTCACCATCCCTGATCAAGGCGGTATGGGCAGACCAGCGCGGGCCGGAGGCCGCTCCCACAGTCCGACTCCCCTTGTCCATTGCTTGCGCCCAGCCGCTACCTGCGCCGGAACACCTAAGCCCTGCCGATTGCGGATTGTAGACGCGCTGCTTGCTGCGCCGGCGCGGGCGCGCAAAAACGGGGCTGGGTACGTTTACATATAACACGACGCAATGGAGTGTCACGACGCTTGCTACCAGGGAGGCACGGCTATGAAACGGGCGATTCCAGTGAGCATGATCCTAATCCTGTGGCTGCTGGGCGCGACAGCGATCCCCAGTCGGGCGGCCATCCCCGCAAACGGTGATCACGAGCCGTTGCCGGCGGGGGCGAGGGTGGAGACGGTGCTGGGCGGCCTCAGCCCGGCGGTGACGATAGCGTTCGATCCGACCGGGCGGCTGTTTCTCACCGAAAAAGGCGGCGCGGTGCGGCTGCTGACCGACGGCGTGCTGCAACCTACGCCGGTGCTGCGCTTCGCGGTGGATACCTGCTCGGAGCGCGGGCTACTCGGCCTAGCACTGGACCCGCAATTCGCGGCGAATCACTACGTCTACGTCTATTACAGCGTCGCTTCCGATTGCGGAGCCACGGTCAACCGGGTGGCGCGCTTTATTGAAACGGATGGCGTGGGCCACGATCCGCAGACACTCTTCGAGTCGCCGCAGACGGCGGGCAACCATAACGGCGGCAGCATCCACTTTGGCCCCGACGGCAAGCTGTATATCACCATCGGCGACAACGCCAACGCCGCCAACGCGCAAGACCTGACGGTGCCCAACGGCAAGCTACACCGCATCAACCCAGACGGCAGCATCCCCAGCGACAACCCGCACTTCGGCGCGGGCGCGTTGCCGTCGCTGTTCGCTATCGGCCTGCGGAACAGCTTCGACTTCACCTTCGACTCGCGCAGCAGCGCCATCTTCGCCAGCGAAAACGGCCCCAACTGCGACGACGAGACCAACCGCATCGTCGCCGGCTACAACTACGGCTGGCGCGCCGGCTACCCCTGCGACGATGCCGCGCCCGATCCGGCATACAACACGATTGCGCCGCTCTGGTATGCACCACAAGGCGCGTGCTGCATCGCACCGACCGGCATCGAGGTCTACCGGGGCACGCGCGTGCCGGCCTGGACCGCCAGCCTGTTCCAGTGCAACTACAACAACGGCGCGTTGCTCCACTTTCGTCTGAGCGCCGACCGCACGACCGTGCTGGGGGTGGCCGCCGTAGACGGCGTGAAGTGCAACACCGGCATTGTGAGCGGTCCCGACGGCGCGCTGTACTACCTGGAAGGCGGCGGCTACCAGTCGTCCACGCTCAAACGCATCACCGGAGCCGCCCCTAGCCCGGTCCCCTCATCCACCCCTGCGCCTGTCCTGCCCGCGCCAACCGCCGCCCCGCTGCCGCCCACGCCCGCGCCCGGCGGTCCGCTGATCGCGCTGGCCGATCCGCTATTTTACGCAGCCTGGGAGCGGGTGGACCGCCCAGTGCGGGAAGGCCGCGCTATGCGCTCGTGGACCTGGGGACCAGTGGGCCATGCGGCGCTGCAAGAGCCGTTTGGCGAGGCCACGCGGCTGGTGCAATATTTCGATAAGGGACGCATGGAGCGCAACCCGATTGCCGGCGACGGTCCCAGCTTCGTCAGCAACGGGCTGCTGGTGGTGGAGATGTTGAGCGGGCGCATCCAGATCGGCGCGACGCAGTACGAGACGCGCCCCCCGCCTACCTTGCCGCTGGGCGGCGACGGCGCGGCGAATCCGGCTCCCTCGTATGCCGCGTTCGCCCGCGTGGCCTCGCTGGCCGGCGAAAACCGGGCGACAGCGGCGGTAGGTGCGCCGATCACCGCGCATCTAGCGGCGGACGGCACGGTGCAGCCCGGCACCGGCCCGGTGGCGGCAACGGTGGCGGCCTACCGCTCAGAGACCGGCCACAACATCCCGGATCTGTTCTATCGCTACTTGACGGCCAGTGGGCCGATCTATGACAACGGCTACCACACCGCTCCGGTCTACGACTGGGTGACGACGATGGGCTACCCAATCAGCGAAGCCTACTGGACGCGCATGACCATTGGCGGCACCGCGCAAGATGTGCTGGTGCAAGCCTACCAGCGCCAAATCCTCACCTACATCCCCGCCTACGCCGCGCCCTGGACGGTGCAACTCGCCAACGTCGGCACGACCTACTACCGCTGGCGCTATGGTCGGGAACCGTAAGACGGAGTGTTGAGTGTTGAGTGTTGAGTTGACGAGAGTTCGCGGGGTGCGGACTGCTTCGCTGCCTGCCCAGTCCGGTCTCTCGTCAACTCAACAC
>JALYUO010000120.1 GCA_030853735.1 Chloroflexota bacterium | reverse complement strand
CGGCGGAGGCGGCCTTCACGCGCGCCCTGCGCCCCGCCGCCGGCAGCGCCCCGATCACTGCCGAAGAATGGCACAGCCTGCTTACCCTGGCGCGGGACGCACTGTACGCGGCCACCGCTAACATCCGCGTCCGCTCCGGGCGCATCTCCGATCTAGGCCGCCACCGCGAGCTGAACGAAGATAGCCTATCGGTCATCGAGTGCCAGGTGGTGCAAGAATCGGTCAGCGCGGGAGTCGGCGTATACGCGGTGGCCGACGGCATGGGCGGTCACGCCGGCGGCGAAGTCGCCAGCGCGCTGGCGATTGCTACCGTCACCGAGGGGCTGCTCCAGCACTTTATCATGCCCCAGTTTAGCGCCGAGGCAGCCGAACCCACGCCGGAGCAGATCACCGAGTGGCTGACCGCCGCCGTGCAAGCGGCCAACGAACGTATCCACACCGAACGCGAGAAGCGGGGCAACGACATGGGCACCACGCTGGTGGTGGCGCTAATCACCGGGCAACGGGCGTATATCGCCAACGTGGGCGACAGCCGTGCCTACCTGCTGACCCCCACGCCGGGCGGCGAAGCGGTGCTCAAACAGATCACGGTCGATCACTCCCTGGTCCAGCGGTTGGTTTCGATGGGCCAGCTCACGCCGGAAGAGGCGAAATACTACCCCTACCGCAACATGATCTATAAGTCGTTGGGCGAAAAGTCACAGGCGGAAATTGATACCTTTGTCGAGCGGCTCACCCCCGGCACCCGCTTGCTGCTCTGCTCCGATGGCCTCAACGGCATGGTGTCTGACCCCGCGCTGCGGGCGGTGCTGGCCGGCGAAGCCGATCCCCAAATGGCGTGTGGGCGCATGGTGGCCGAGGCGAACGCCGCCGGTGGGTTAGATAATATTACCGCCGTGACCGTCTATATTGAGGCCGGCTAGGGCCATTCTGGGCCATTCTGCGGCAATACGCCGGCCCCGCATAACAAAGCTACAGGCACGCCGTTTGTAAACACATCACTCGTGCCTGTAGGCACGAGGCACCCGGTCAAACGAGAGCGATCAGGGGCGCGGCAACGGAGCCGCAGAAAGGGCCGCTATGGATCAGAAAGCGGAAGAGCGGCGGGGCGATCCCGCGATGGGCGGCACAACCACGTCCGACGTGCCGCTGACGGGCGAGGTCACGGTGACATTGGGCGGCACCGATGCCGGCCCGCCGCCGGCGTACAATCCGGCTGTAGGCACGCCCCACATCGCTGAACTTATCGTGCCGCCAGCAGTCATCCACAGCCTCGGCAACGCGCACCCCGGCGAAGCGAATCCCGCCGCCGCAGTGACCACCCCCACCGGGGAGCCACTCGCCGGGCAGACCGCCGATTTTTTGGCGGCGCGCGAAGACTCGGAAGAACACCTTAGCGTAAACCAACGCCAAGCGCAGTCCACGCATACCAACGCGGGTGACTTGACCCCTTATGGCGATAGCGGCATCGGGGAGAACGTCGCCGTGACCCGTCCGGCGCAAGAGGATCAACAAGAGGCCCGCCTGGGGGCGAACGACCTGAATCAGGGGCAGTATACACCCCATAGTTATGCGTCCACCGGCACCAGCGGTCACACTTTCGATGCGACCAATGCGCGCGTGGAGGCCAAAAGCGAAGCCAACGCCAAAATTATTCAGCGCGCCGAAAGTATGTCGGGGCTGGATAGCGAGCGCGAGGATTACGAGCGGCAGGAGTTCGCGGTGCCGCAGATGAACGAAGTGCGCGACGAAGTGGCGACCACCGGCACACACATGGTGGGCATCGGCCAAGCGCCCGGCCCCGCCGCTGATGTCACGGCCACCTTCCCCGATGCGGCCCGGGCCGCCCGTGCCGTGCAAGGCTTGCGCGGCATCGGTATCGCCGCCGCCGATATTACGGTGATCCCGCGTGACCCCACAGGAACCGGCGGCGGGCTGCCCGACACGGCGACAGGGCCGGTCAGTGCGGTGGTCAGCGCGCAAGAGGGAGCTAGTCCCGCCGGGGGAGGCAGCTTCCGCGAATCGGACACCGCGTTACCTAACGATGAGGATCTACCCAGCACGGTAGACACGATGACCGACGAAATCCCGGCAGGAGCCGATCCTACCGCCCATCCTACCGTCACCGATAGCGAGCGGGGCGGCTTGGCCCGCGACGAGGGCTTGATCACGCGCATTGACTCGCCCGCCGATCCGCAGATTTACAGCGACTTTGCCGACTCGGATGCCGATCACCGCACAACCCTCGGCGAGGGTGCAGCGCAAACCGGCGGGGCCGTAGCGTTTACCCCGTCGCCGCTGATGCCCGCCGCAGCGCCGCCGGCGGTGGCAGCAGCCGGCGGCGGCGAAGTGTTCATTTCTGTTCATACCGATAGGCTCACGCATGGAGCCGTGCGCCGCCTGTTGGCCGATAGCGGCGCGACCGAGGTCCACTAACCCTAGTGACGGGCCACCCTCAATTGAGAGGGTTGGTCAAGGTAATAGTTCTCACTTTAAGGAGGCATCTCTCATGGCAGCAGCAACCGAAGCCTATTGCGTGAAGTGTCGCAAAACCGTGGAAATCAAAGACCCGCAAGAGACCACGATGAAGAACGGTCGCCCGGCGACCAAAGGGGTGTGCCCCACCTGCAACACCGGCGTGTTCCGCATCGGCGGCGGCAGTGCGGCGAAAGCCGAAGCCGGCTCTGCCGGCAGCAGCGATGCCGCCGCCGCTGCCGGCAGCAAAAGCAAAGGCAAAAGCAAAGCCGGCAGCACCAGCAGCTAGTGGCCGCTGATCAGCCGCGAGCGGACCGCTTCCCCCTAGGAGGCGGTCCGTTTCTGCGCCGGGGGGCACGGGCGACTGGAACTCGCCGCTACCGCTACCAAGCCCGCCTACGCGGGCTGGAGCGGGTGACAACGGCACCTCCACAATGAAGTCGAGGCTACGTTCAGCAATGAAGTCGAGGCTACGTTCAGCCCGCGTAGGCG
>JALYUO010000021.1 GCA_030853735.1 Chloroflexota bacterium | reverse complement strand
CCTGACCCCTGCACCCTGACCCCTGACCCCATTAAAAGATTATAACCATGGAACTCAGCGATCTGCGTGCGCCGAGCGGAGCCGTCACCAAGCGCAAGCGCATTGGGCGCGGGCATGGGTCGGGCAGTGTCAAGACCGCCGGCCGCGGGCAAAAGGGCCAGAAGTCGCGCTCCGGCCATCACTATATGCCGCCGCAGTTTGTCGGTGGGCAAACCCCCATCCAGCAACAGTTGCCGTACAAGCGCGGCTTCAAGAACCTCTTTCGCAAGACCTATGTCTTGGTCAACCTGGACAGCCTGATCATGTTGGACACCGAAGCCGCTATGACCCCTGAACTGTTGGTCACGGCGGGCCTGATCCGCGACACCGACAAGCCGATCAAAGTGTTGAACGGCAGCGTTGCGGTGGATCGCGCTATGCGCGTCAGCGCACATCGCTTTAGCGCCAGCGCTCGCCAAGCCATCGAAGCGGCAGGCGGTCAGGTCACGCTGATCGGCGGCGACAATGCGCTCGCGACCGCTACG
This sequence comes from Chloroflexota bacterium, assembly GCA_030853735.1. Classification (GTDB taxonomy): domain Bacteria; phylum Chloroflexota; class Chloroflexia; order QHBQ01; family JAICKM01; genus JAICKM01. The sequence continues at coordinate 5,269 of JALYUO010000021.1, read as the reverse complement.
GTGGATGCCTCAACGGGCCAGGAAGCAGGCGCGTAATGTTAGAGGCCACCGTCAACGCCTTCAAGATCCCCGATCTGCGGCGCAAAATCCTGTTCACGCTGGCAATGTTGCTGATTTTCCGCTTCGTCGCCCATGTGCCGGTGCCGGGGGTGAACGTCGCGGCGCTGGCCGACCTGTTCAAGCGGCAAGATGTGGGCCAGATTCTGGGTGTCCTCAACGTCTTCTCCGGCGGCTCGTTGCAGAACTTCAGTGTGGCGGCGATGGGAGTCTATCCCTACATTACCGCATCGATCATCATGCAGTTGATGACCGGCATTGTGCCGCGCTTCACTGAACTCTCGAAAGAGGGCGAGGCGGGCCGCAACAAGCTGAACCGCTATCAACAGTGGCTGACGGTGCCGCTGGCGTTGCTCCAGGGCTACGGCCAGTGCGTGCTGCTACGAAGCACCGGCGTGCTGCCCAGCTTCGACATCATCGCTAACCCGCTCTACTCGCTGTCGGTGTTGCTGTCGCTAGTTGCGGGCACGATCTTCCTGCTCTGGATCGGCGAACTGATCACCGAGCGCGGCATCGGCAACGGCATCTCGATCTTGATCTTCGGCGGCATCGTCTCGCGCTTGCCCACATTGATCGGCCAGTTAATCGCCGGCAACGGTACAGGCGACGTGAACATCCTGGGCTTGGCCCTGTTCGGCGCGCTCGGCTTGCTGACGGTGGTCGGCATCGTGCTGATCCAAGAAGGCCAGCGCCGCATTCCCGTCCATTACTCGAAAAACGTGTTTCGCGGCCAGCGCATGATGCGGCAAAGCGGCAGCAGCTTCATCCCCTTGCGCGTCAACAGCGCGGGCATGATCCCGCTGATCTTCGCCGTGAGTATCATGATCTTCCCCGGCACGCTCGCCTCGTTCCTGACGGCGGCGAAAATTGACTGGGTCCGCAATCTGGCAAACGGCATGATCGGCTTCTTCAGCCCGCAAAGCCTGCAATATCAGGTAATGTACTTCTTGCTGGTGGTGGCCTTCACCTACTTCTACACGATGGTGGTGTTCGGCCAGCAAAACATCGCCGACAACCTGCAAAAGCAGGGCGGGGCCATTCCCGGCATTCGCCCCGGCGCACGCACCGAGAAATATCTCAGCCAGACGCTGAACCGCATCACCTTCCTGGGCGCGATCTTCCTGGGCGTGGTGGCGGTGCTGCCGTTCTTCGCCCAGATCATCACCGGCGTGAGCGTCCAGGGCTTGACCAGCACGGCGTTGCTGATCGTCGTGGGCGTGGCGATTGACACCATGAAGCAACTGGAGGCGCAGCTGTTGATGCGTCGCTACGAGGGCTTCATCAACCGCTAAACGGAATGCGGAATGCGGAATGCGGAATGGAGACGTTGCCCATCCGCATTCCGCATTCGCCGTTTTACAGTGCGTCGGCTATGTTCGCTGTTCTGCACTCCGCACTCCGCATTCCGCATGGTTGCCGTAGAGGGCAAATTCGGGTATCATAAGAGACACGGCCTGGGCTGTGGCAGTAGGTCGGTCGGCTGGTTATTCACCGCTTACCGTTCTGACAACGGAGTCAGGGAGGTCAACAGTGATCATCTTGTTACTTGGTGCGCCCGGTGCGGGCAAAGGCACCCAATCCGAACTCCTCAGCGACCGGCTCGGCATGGTTCATGTTGCCAGTGGCGACCTGCTGCGCGATCACCGCCGCCGGGGCACCGAACTGGGCAAGATGGCCGATGAGTATATCAAGGTGGGGCATCTGGTGCCCGACGATGTGGTGATCAAGATGATCCTGCATCGGCTCAAAGCCGCTGACTGTGTGCATGGCGTGATCCTCGACGGCTTCCCGCGCACCGTGGTGCAGGCCGAGGCGCTGGATGCCAATCTGGGCCTCAGTGGGCGGCGGGTGAACAAAGCCCTCTATATTAAGGTCAGCCACGATACGCTACTAGATCGTCTGTCGGGGCGTTGGATTTGCCGCAACTGCCAGGCCAGCTTCCACGAAAAGTTCAATCCGCCGCGCGTAGATGGAGTTTGTGATGTCTGCGGTGGGCAACTCTATCAGCGCGACGACGATAAGCGCGAAGTGGCCGAGGATCGGCTGCGCGTCTTCTACGACGAGACCTTCCCGGTGATCGGCTACTATCGGCAACATGACTCGCTGGTGGAAATGGATGGCGAACAGGACATTGAGCGCGTGACGCACGATCTGATGCACGCCATTGGGCGCACCGCCGAACTGGATGGCTCCCACCCGGCAACCCCCGCGGCCAATGGGCACACAAGCGAGGTCGCCCCCCTCCACGTCGTTGGGCACGGGCATATATCTAGCTCCCCTCCCTTCGTAGGGGAGGGGTTGGGGGAGAGGTCGTAAGACACATGGTGACGTTAAGCAGCCCCATTGCGAAAAGCCCCGCTGACCTCGTGCGGATGCGCGAGGCCGGGCGCATCGTGGCCGAGGTTCACGCGATCATGCAGGAGCGAGCGCGCCCCGGCGTAACCACCGGCGAACTCGACCGGCTGGCCTACGAGCATATCCGCAAGCGCGGAGCCATGCCGTCGTTCAAGGGCTACGGCAACGACCCGCCGTTCCCGGCCAGCTTGTGTATCTCCGTCAACAACGAGATCGTGCATGGCATCCCCGGTCCGCGCGTATTGCAAGAGGGCGATATCGTCAGCATAGATGGTGGCGCATTCTATCGCGGCTACCACGGCGATGCGGCGATTACGCTGGAAGTCGGACGGACTACGCCCGTGGTGCAGCGCATGATCGCCGAGGGCTGGGCGGCGTTGGCTGCGGGCATGGCCCAGGCGCGCCCCGGCCGGCACGTCGGCGACATCAGCGCGGCCATCCAGACCTATTTGCAACAGCGCGGCTACGGCGTGGTGGGCGACGGGCTGGCCGGGCATGGCGTGGGCCGCAAGCTGCACGAAAGTCCGCCCGTGCCCAACCACGGCACGCCCGGCGACGGCGCGCTGCTGATCCCCGGCCTGACCCTCGCCATCGAACCGATGTACACGCTCGGTAGCCCACGCTGGCGGGTGCTGGACGACAAATGGACCATTGTGACGGAGGACGGCAGCCCCGCCTTCCATGTTGAACACACCGTCGTCGTGACCGACGGCGAGCCGGAGATCCTGACGCTCCTCTGACCGACTGACCTCACCCCCCGACCCCCTCTCCTGAAGGGAGCGGGGGAGAACGCGAGGGCGGGGGAGAGATCGCCGTCACGCTCCCCTCCCGCTTTAGGAGAGGGGGTCGGGGGAGAGATCGCCGTCACGCTCTCCTCCCGCTTTAGGGGAGGGGCGGGGGGAGAGGTCGCCGTCTAGCTCCCCTCCCTTCGTAGGGGAGGGGTGGGGGGAGAGGTCGAAAGGCACAAAATGGCAACAGGGTTTGCAATTCCAAAAAACCGCACTGAAGTCTCCATCATGCGTGAGGCCGGGCGCATCGTCGCGGAGGTCCACGCCATCATGCAAGAGTGCGCGCGGCCCGGCGTGACCACCGGCGAACTCGACCGGCTGGCCTACGAGCATATCCGCAAGCGCGGGGCCGTGCCGTCGTTCAAGGGCTATGGTGGCCCCCCGCCGTTCCCCGCCAGCCTGTGCATCTCAATTAACAACGAGATCGTGCATGGCATCCCCGGTCCGCGCAAGCTGCAAGAGGGCGATCTCGTGAGCATTGACTGCGGCGCGTTCTATCGCGGCTATCACGGCGACGCGGCGATCACGCTGGGCGTGGGGCGCATTGCGCCCGCCGCGCAACGCATGATTGACGTGGGCTGGGAGTCGCTGTGGGCCGGCGTGGCCCAGGCGCGCTCCGGCCGGCGCATCGGCGATGTCGGCGCGGCCATCCAGGGGGTGCTGGAACGTAACGGCTACGGCGTGGTGCGCGATTATGTGGGCCACGGCCTGGGCCGCAAGCTGCACGAAGCACCCAATGTGCCCAACTACGGCAAACCCGGCCAGGGCGACCGCATCGTACCCGGCCTGACCCTCGCCATTGAGCCGATGCTCACGCAGGGCAGCTACAAAGGTGTCACCCTGGCCGACAAATGGACCGTCATCACCGAAGACGGTGGCCTCGCCGCCCATGTCGAACACACCATCCTCGTCACCAGCGGCGAACCGGAGATCCTGACGCTGCTGTAACCGCCGAAGCTATAGCCGTCCAGCTAAGGATCGAGTGATGACGAAAGAGGAGGTCGCACCCCCAGGTGCGACCGACGCGCCGCCCTCGGAGTTCGCACCTAGGGGTGCAAACTCCTCAGTAAATGGCGCTATCCGCGTTTGCTATCTCACGGAACAAGTATTTTCACCGCTACAGGCACAGTTTACGTTTCACGGTTCACGCGGCACCTCGCCCGCTTCCCAGACGAGGCTAGGCCGGTCGCGCCCGGCCACGGCCACGGTGTAGTGGCGGATGCCTGCCTGGGCTAACGGGGTACTGATGGCGCTGAGGGCGAGATCGGGCGTGTTGTTGGTTTGGGAGAGGTGGGCCAGCCAGACGGTGCGCGGGCGACTGTCGGCGGCCAGCGCCAGCAGCAGATCGGCGGCGGCGCTGTTGGCGAGATGGCCCTGCGGCCCCGCGATGCGCCGCTTGAGCGACGGCGGGTAGGGACCGCGCCAGAGGCGGTCTAGGTCATGATTGGCTTCCAGCACCAGCAGATCGGCGGCGGCCAGGGGCGCGTGCAGATCGGCGGTGGGCACGCCCAGGTCGGTGCAGATGCAGGCGTGGTGGCCTGCCGCCTCTACCCAGAAGCCAACCGGCTCCCGCGCATCGTGCGCGACGGGGAAGGTTCGCACGACCAGCGCCCCGGCACGGCACTCATGGCCCGGCGGCAGCGTCACCGCGTCGGGCAAGTCGCCCAGCGCCGCTGCCCCCGCCCGCAAGGTGCCCGCGCTGGCGACCACCGGAATGCGAAACCGGCGCGCCAGTCCCCCCACGCCGCGCAGATGGTCGCTATGCTCATGGCTGACAAAGATCGCCGATAGTGTGGCCGGGTCTACGCCGCGCTGTCGCAGGTAGCGCTCCAACACGGGCGCGCCCAGTCCGCCGTCGAGCAGCACGCGCGTGGTGCCCGCCTCCGCCAGATACGCATTGCCCGAACTGCCGCTTGCCAGCGCCGTGATCCGCATCGCCCGCGCCTCCTCGCCTAAGCATAGAACAGCGGTTCGTATCTGTCAAGCCGGACGAATTGCACCACAAAGACACAAAGAACACGAAGGCTTTTGAGACGGTGAATCCTTCGTGTCCTTTGTGTCTTTGTGGT
>JALYUO010000105.1 GCA_030853735.1 Chloroflexota bacterium | reverse complement strand
GCACTGGTGCTGTGGGGCGAGCGGCAGGACGCGGGCATCTTCACCGTTGTATCGGACCCTACGGCGCTCCCCCGCCATCCTTTTGCGGCGGACGAAGCGGCGGTGCGCGCGGCAGTGGCCCGCTTGGCCGGCGCAGCGGCGACCGGCGTGTGGCTGCCCGCCGTGCCGATCCGCTTGCCGCTAATAGCGACTGGTGGACCCCAGCCCTCACCGGCGTTGGGCGGCGGCCCAGAGTCGGGTGAGGAGCCACAGCCCTGGCTGGTGGGCGCGTTGGCGTTAGCTGTGGACCGGGCCTTGCCGCTGTTGCTGCGCTTGCCGCCGGTTGCTGGGCCATTGTCGTTGGGAGCGGGGCTGCGCTTTTGGGGCGCGGCGGCGCGGCTGGCGGCGGCAATCCTAGCGGGGGGCCGGTATTTGCCCACGATCAGCAGCGATGCCGCCGGCGAGTGGGCGGGCTGGGAGCCGGCTTGGACCAGTCCTAGCGATAACGCAGCGCGCGTGGCGCTGGCCGGGGCGATGCCGGGGGTCGCCGCCGCCGCCACGCCGGGTATCGCGCCCACCGCGCTGCTGGATAGCTTTGTGTCTGCCGCCGTAGCCGCCGGGGTGCGGGCCTGGGGCGGCAGTCCGTCCTTGCCGCCGCCGCCGCGCGCTGGAGCCACGCCCGCCCAGCAGGCCGCCTACGAGTGGTTGCTGGCCCTGCTCGGTCCCGACCCCTTGATCGCCGCCGATCCCGCCGCCTTGCACGCCCTGACTCGCCAAGTGCTGGCCTGGCGTGATGGGCAGCAACCGGCGCTCGGCACGCCCTCGTTCCGCGTCTGCTTCCGCCTCGAACCGCCTGCTAACCCGACCACGCCGTGGCTGCTGCACTTTCTGTTGCAAGCCACCGACGATCCCAGCTTGCTGTTGCCCGCCGCCGCCGTGTGGGGCAATGCCCAACCCGGCACGCTGCTGCATGGGCGACCCTTCCCGCGCCCGGCGGATCGACTGCGGGCGGGGTTGCGCGGCGCGGCGCGCCTGTTCGCGGCGCTCGACGAAACGCTGCGCCATCCTGCACCGTTGCACGCGCCGCTCACGGCGGGCTTGGCCTACGGGTTTCTGCGCGAGGCGGCCCCGGCCTTGCAGGCGGGCGGCTATGGGGTGCTGGTGCCGCCCTGGTGGGGCACGCGCGAGTCGCGGCCGGCCGTGCGCGTGCAGGTGGCCGCAGTCGCGCCAGACGGCGCTGCACCCGCACCGCCCACCGGGTCGGGCTTGCTGGGGGCTGATGCCGTGGTCAGCTTCGACTGGCAGGTGGCGGTGGGCGATCTGGTGCTGGACAAGGCTGAGTTTGAGCGGCTGGTGGCCTTGAAAACGCCGTTGGTGCAGGTGCAGGGCCGCTGGGTGGAGTTTCGGCCCGGCGAAGTGGAGGCGGCCTTGCGCTTCTGGACCGCCCAGGCCGCCAAGCCGCAGCGCGTCGGTAGCGTCGCCCACTTGCTGCTGACGGCAGACACGCCCGGCTTGCCACTAGACCCGGAGCCAGTCGTGGCCTCGCCCGCCGTGCAGGCTGCACTGGCCGTGCTGGGCGGCGACGCGCCCACCGCCGATCTGCCGCCGCCACCCACGTTACAGGCCACGTTGCGCCCCTACCAAGTGCGCGGCTATAGCTGGCTGGCCGGACTGCGGCGGCTTGGCCTCGGCGCGTGCCTAGCCGACGACATGGGTCTGGGCAAGACGATCCAGACGCTGGCTCTGCTGTTGCACACGCACGACCCCGCGCCCACACTGTTGATTTGCCCCACCTCGGTCGTCGGCAACTGGCAGCGCGAGGTGGCCCGCTTCGCACCGACCTTGCGCGTGCTGATCCACCAGGGACCAGCGCGCCTGCACAGTCCAGCTTTCGCGGCGGTGGCCGGTCGGCACGACTTAGTGCTGACCTCGTTCAGCCTGCTGGGCCGCGACGAAGCGACGTTGGCCGGCGTGGCCTGGGCCGGGCTGATCGTGGACGAAGCGCAGAACCTCAAGAACCCCGACGCGGGCCAGACACGCGCCGCCAAACGCCTGCGGGCCGACTACCGCATCGCGCTCACCGGCACGCCGGTCGAGAACCGGCTGGAGGATCTCTGGTCGATCATGGACTTCCTCAACCCTGGTCTGCTGGGCGACCGGGCCGCGTTTCGCCAGACTCTCGCCCAGCCCATCGAGCGCGAGGGCGACCCGGCGGCCACGGCCCTGCTGCGTGCGCGCACCGGCCCGCTGATCCTGCGCCGCCTCAAAACCGACCGCACCATCATCCAAGATTTGCCGGAGAAATGGGAGTACAAGACCTATTGCCCCCTGACCGGTGAGCAGGCCACGCTCTACGAGGCGGTGGTGCGCGACGGCATGGCGCAGTTGGCCGGCAAAACCGGCATGGCGCGGCGTGGCTTGGTGTTGGGCCTCTTGCTGCGGCTGAAACAGATCGGCGACCACCCGGCGCTGTTCCTGGGCGACAGCAGCGCGCTGCCGGGGCGCAGTGGTAAGCTGGCGCGCCTGACCGAGATGCTGGACGAAGCCCTGGCCGTCGGCGACAAGGCGCTGATCTTCACCCAGTTCGCCACGATGGGCCGGCTGCTGACCGACCACTTGGCCGCGACCTTTGGCGCGCCGCCGCTCTATCTCTACGGCGGCACGCCGCGCGCCGAGCGTGATCGCATGGTGGCGGCGTTCGCCGCGCCGGATGGGCCGTCGCTGCTGGTGCTTTCGATCAAAGCCGGCGGGGTGGGCCTGAACCTGACCGCCGCCAACCACGTCTTCCACTTTGACCGCTGGTGGAATCCGGCGGTGGAAAACCAGGCCACGGACCGCGCCTTCCGCATCGGCCAGCGCAAGACGGTGCAGGTGCATAAGCTGATCGCGGCGGGCACGCTGGACGAGCGCATTGATCAGTTGATCGAGAGCAAGCACGCCCTGGCCGAGGGGGTGATCGGCACGGGCGAGGGGTGGCTGACGGAGTTGGACGACGCGGAACTAGGGGCGCTGGTGGCGTTGGGCGACCGGGGCGACTAAAGTCGCGGCCACAGCTACGAAGCCTGCCTTCGCAGGCTGAGATGGGGATGGGGACGCGGAATGTAGGGGCGCTGCTTGCCGCGCCCGTGGGGATGGGGGACGCGGATGAAACGGACGGGGGAACCGACCTGGGCGGGGCTGTGGCTGGATGCGCTGACGGCGGTGTGGGGGACGCGGCTGAAACAGATCGGCGACCACCCGGCGCTGTTCCTAGGCGACAGCAGCGCGCTGCCGGGGCGCAGTGGTAAGCTGGCGCGCCTGACCGAGATG
>JALYUO010000088.1 GCA_030853735.1 Chloroflexota bacterium | reverse complement strand
ACCATCTGACCCCCCTCACCAGCCTCCAGCAGCAGATACTGGCCTTGTTAGAACTGCCTGCCACGATCTATACTCAGCTACCCCAGTATTTGGCCCAACCGCCCTGAAAATGAGCGAAGGGCAAGTTTAGTGTTTAGTGTTTAGTGTTTAGTGTTTAGTGGTAACCGTTCAGGTGGTTATATTGGGGTCAGTGCTGCGCTAGGCACAATATGTAGTAGGTGCCAGCCGACAATTCCTTCATAAAGGCTTAACGGTGGCCGAACGACCGCTTGCGCTGAGTGCGTTACTACTATATCTTGTGGTTTGTTAAGCACTTGATCCGCTATATCGTACCTGAACGGTTACGTTTAGTGTTTACATAGTCGCTATCCTTGGAGGATGGCGGCTGTGTTATTGTTGGTGTTAGATTGTACAGGCTGGTTAGCGGTTTTGGCTGCTGGTTTTTACGCTGGCGGTTAGGAGACGGATTAGTTCATCTACATCGGTGAGTGCTGGGGTGACATCTACTTCGACTAGTTCCGACTCTTGGAGCAACCTGAGCCAATATTTGGTTTCGCGTGCTTCTTTTGAGGCGATTGCCATTTTGGAGATGAAATCATTGTGGCTTTGCGCGGCTCCCGCTTCGGCTACATTCGCGCCAATGCTAGTACCGGCGCGGAGTAGCTGCTTCGACAAAACGTACTCGCGGGCCTCAGTCAATGTTCGATACAATTTAATGATCTTCAAGGCAAACTGAAAGCTTTTAGCCTCCGTAACTCCCGCTCCCATATTCCTCACCCTCTCTAAACACTAAACACTAAACACTAAACACTAAACACTAAACACTAAACACTAAACACTATTGACGTTTAGACTATTTGGGGGGCACCGCTATAGACAGTCCCGTTGGGCTGACCCGTTCCTCGTGCTAACGTCCAGTGCCCGCGCCCGGCTTTACGCCGCCGTTGCGGCACCGGGGTGACCGGGCGCACCCGCTCCCGTGCCTGGGGCGCGTGGTTTCCGCCGCCGCGCCCGTGCTTTCCCCGGCGGAACTTCTTTATAGACCACCTGATAGCGGGGCGCCGCCTGCACCGCCTGCCCCCGCGCCCGCCCCGGCGCTGATTTCCCGCGTACTTGGGGCTTCTGCGCCGGGCTACCCAACTCACCGAGTATGGCCCCCAGCCCCCGCCGCACCTGCGCCGGGGTCGCCGCCCGCGCCGCCCGCTCCCACGGTCGCCGCACCACCCGGTCTAGTTCCCGGCTTAATACGATCTGGTTGCGGACTGCTTCCACGACATCCGTCCAGCGTTGGAATTGCGCCGGGGTCCGTAGATGGGCCCGTTCCCACAGCAGATCCTGCTTGCTGAAGCGGTAGCCGTGCTCCATACTAAAGCGCAGCCGGTAGCTCGGCCCCACGTCCGCCAACGGCACCGGCTCCGCCCCTACCCACAGGAACCAACTCACGCGCGGATCGCGCGGTTTCGCACTCGCCCCGTGGCGCGTTAGGCGTACCACCGTCACCGCTATCGTGCGTGCCTGCCGATAATGCAAATCCGCCCACGCCGCCACCTCCAGCCGCTGCCCCGTGTCATCCACCCCCGCCCCCGCCTGCGTGGCCGCCCCGTGCGTCGCCGGGTCGTGGCATTTGAACACCGCCCCATCTTTGCGCGGCTGCCCCCGCTGGCCGGTGCGCGGCGGGGCCGGGCGGTAGAACACCCGATTGCGGCACAGTCGCAGCAGCTTGTCACAAGGCACATCGGCGGTGGCTGTCACAAAGGCGGCACTGCCATAATGGCGATCCGCTGTCAGCAGCGGCCGTTGCGGCAATTGCGGCACCAGCGCCCGTAGTTGGGCCGCGCCGACCGCCGCCGCCGTCTGGCTGCTGGGGATACGCTCATTATCGAGGGTATAGCTCCAACTGCTGGGCGTGGCGGGCAAGACGACGAGCGTGGAGAACTGCCAACCGACGGTGACGGGGTGGGCACACTGCGGCAGGTTGTGGACGAAGAGCGCGGTGCGGTCGGCGGCCGTGGGGGATTCGGGGCGGGGGATGTTGGAGGCATCCAGGCCCAGCAGCAAGCGCTGACCGGGTGGGGGGGCGGGCGCGTAGTGGGCGAACAGTGCGCGCAAGGCGGGGCGGTCAATTTGCCCGTCCGCGAATGCGGCATACACACTGGGCCAGCGCCGTTGAAAGCAGGGGGCCAAGCTGAGTTCCGCGACGGAGGTGGCGCTGGGTTGGGTGAGCAGGGCAGCGGCGGCTTGGAACAAAGCATCCGCGGCGCGCTGCAAACAGGCGTAGAAGCCGTGACGAAAGGCGCGTAATGTGTTACAGTGCATGGTAGTAATGCTCCTTGCTGAATACTAGGAACATTACGCTATTGGGCCGCTTCTCGCAAGGGGATGTGGCCCAATAGTCTAAACATCAAAAACACTAAACACTAAACACTAAACACTCGTCACGGTTGCTCCTGGCGGGCGCGGTCAAACTGGCGGCGGCTGATCACGATCAGCAGTGCGCCGAGCAAGACCGCGATGATCGCCAGCGCGCCCAGTTTGATCAGGCCGCTGCCGGGGGGCAAGAACGAGAGGCCGCCGCCGATGCTCAGGCAGACGAAGTAGAACAGCAAGGCGATGCGCGGCTGGCTCATGCCCAGGTCATAGAGGCGGTGGTGCAGGTGGCCGCGGTCGGCCTGCATGGGCGGGTGGCCGCGAATCAGGCGGAAGATGATCACGAAGGCCACATCGAGGATCGGCACGGCCAGCACCAGCAACGCCGTGGCGATTTTCGCGCCGCCGATGATCGAGATCACGCCCAGCGCGAAGCCGAGGAACATGGAGCCGCTATCGCCCATGAAAATCTGCGCTGGGTGAAAATTGAAGCGCAGGAAGCCGAGAATCGCCGCGCCCAGGATCAGCGGCAAGAAGGCAATCGTCACCTGCGGGGTGGGGTTGCCTTGCGCGTCTACCGCCAGCAGGCTGACCCCGAACAGCACCAAGCAGGCAATGCCGCTCACCCCGCCGGCCAGCCCATCGAGGCCATCCATCCAATTGACGGCGTTCATCATGCCCGCGATCCAGAAAAACGTGAAAACCACGGCCAACGGCAGCAGGTCTTCGATCAGCTTGATTTGCAGATGTTTTTGATCACCGAGGGGATTTTGGAAAAAACTGATCAACACTCCGGTCGGAATGCAGTGTAAATGCGCGGCATCGTCCTGAGCATAGAGGCAGGGCGTGCTGGGGTCGGGCAACATCACCAGACCGGCCACGCCGAGTTGCCAGAGCAGCTTGGGGAGCGGTTTGAGGCCGCGAATGTCGTCCACAAACATCACGGCGGTGATGATCGTCGCGCCGAGGGCCAGCAGGCCGACGCGCCAGGGTTCGGGGGCCAAGCGCGCCGGGATGACACCGGGGATCAGCGTGAGGCCTAGGCCGACCATGAACGCGCCATACATCGCCACGCCGCCGATGCGCGGCGTGGGTCGGCTATGGACGCGGCGTGGGTCATCGGGCAGATCATACCAGCCCCGCCCGATAGCGAAGCGGCGGATGCCGGCGGTCAGCAGCAGCGAAACGGCTAAGACCAGGCCGCCCACCGCCAGCATCTGGGGCCAGTAGCTCATCCGGTGCCGAACTGACGGTCGCCCGCGTCACCCAGGCCGGGTACGATATAGCCGCGCTCGTTCAGCCCTTGGTCTATCGCCGCCAGGTGGATCGGCACGTCGGGGTGCGCCGCCTGCAAACGGGCAATGCCTTCGGGCGCAGCGATCAGGCCCATGTATTTGATGCGCCGTGCGCCCCACTTTTTCAGGATGTCGAGTGTCGCCACTGCCGAGCCGCCGGTAGCCAACATGGGGTCAAGCAGCAGGCAGGTGTCTACCGTGGCACGGTCGGGCAGCCGGTTATAGTACGAGATGGGCTGCAAGGTCCGTTCGTCGCGGAATAGGCCGATATGCCAAACCTGGGCGTAGGGCAGCAGCTGCAACATCGCCTCGACCATGCCCAATCCCGCCCGCAGCACCGGCACCAAGCCGATACGCTCATCTACCACGCGGCAGGTGGTGGTGGTGAGCGGCGTGACCACCTCTTCGTCCACCGTCGTCAGATCCGCTGTCGCCTCATAGGCCAGCAGTTGGGTGATCTCGGCCACGACTTCGCGGAACTGTTTGGGCGCGGTGTCCACGCTCCGCAGGAGGGCCAGCTTATGCTGGATTAGCGGGTGGTTCGAGCAGAACACGCCGGCGGGCATTAGATCCCCGGCACTGGGAAGCGGCTGCATAGGTCATGTACCTCCCCACTCACGCGCGCCAAGACGGCGGCATCCTCGTGATTCTTTAGCACGTCAATGATCAGGCGGCCTATTGTGCCCATTTCGGGCCGGTCGAAGCCGCGCGTGGTGACGGCGGGTGTGCCGATGCGAATGCCGCTAGCGGTGGCGGGCGGGTTTTTGTCGAACGGGATGGCGTTTTTGTTGACCGTGATCCCCACCGCGTCCAGCGCCTTTTCCGCCGCTTTGCCGGTCAGCCCGAAGGGGGTCACATCCACCAGCATCAGATGATTATCGGTGCCGCCGGAGACGAGGCGCAGCCCGCCCGCTTCCAGATGCCCAGCCAACGCCTGCGCGTTGGCGATGATGCGTCCGGCGTACTCCTTGAACTCCGGCTGCAAGGCTTCGCGGAAGGCGACTGCTTTGGCCGCGATAACGTGCATCAGCGGTCCACCCTGCACGCCGGGGAAGACGGCCTTATCAACAGCCTTTGCGTACTGGGCTTTACATAAGATGAGACCGCCCCGTGGACCGCGCAGGGTTTTGTGGGTGGTGGTGGTCACGATGTCGGCGTAGGGCACCGGCGAGGGGTGCAGCCCGGTGGCGACCAGCCCGGCGATATGGGCCATATCCACAAACAGGATCGCGCCGACGCTATCGGCGATTTCGCGCAAGCGGGGGAAGTCAAACAGGCGCGGATAGGCCGATGCACCGGCGACCAGCATTTTGGGCCGCTCTTGCGCGACTTGGGCGGCCAGGGCATCGTAGTCAATGCGCTCAGTGCCTTCTTGCACGCCGTAGGAGGTCGCTTTGTACAACTGGCCGGAAAAGTTGATGGCGTAGCCGTGCGTCAGGTGGCCGCCGTGGGCCAAGCTCATGCCCAAGATCGTGTCGCCGGGCTGGATGGCGGCCATGTAGGCGGCCATGTTGGCCTGTGCGCCGCTGTGCGGCTGCACGTTGGCATGGTCGGCCCCGAACAGTTCCAGGGCGCGGGCAATGGCGAGCCGTTCGGCGATGTCCACATACTCGCAGCCGCCGTAGTAGCGTTTGCCGGGATAGCCCTCGGCATACTTGTTGGTCAACACGGAGCCTTGCGCTTCCATCACGGCGCGACTGGTATAGTTCTCGGACGCGATCAGTTCGATCTTGTCGCGCTGGCGGCCTTCTTCTTGCCGGATCGCGGCGGCGATCTCCGGGTCCACCTCGGCCAGGGGGGGACCGGCCTGCTGGGCCGGGGCGGTCAGGGTCTGCATGGGGCGTTCTCCTCTGCTACGATTGGGCGGGTATCGCCCCCATTATACGCGCCGCCCCCAGCGTCGTCAACGCTGCGGCGCGCTGTCTCACTCGAAGCGGTGGAGCAACGGAGACTAGCGAGGATGGATAGCCTCTGCTGGTGGTGGACTGCTGACACCCTATCTAAAGTAAATGTTCAGTCTGGGTGCGGTAGGAGGCGGTTCCACCCAGCGAGGTCGCTTTACCTCGATCTCCGTGCTTGATAATACACCTACTTGGCAGCATCAGGGTAAGCGACATCGTCGGGTGGAACCGCCTTCTACACCGGCATTACACGCAACGGCCCTATCCGTTTAGGTGTGGCACCATTGTCGGGGGACACAGCCTCCTAGAGGATGCGTAGTAAGAAATCCCCCATTGCAACGTCTTACAAGAGGA
>JALYUO010000065.1 GCA_030853735.1 Chloroflexota bacterium | reverse complement strand
GAGCGTGACGGGGCTGGTTGTGCCCGGCATGACGAGCGCCGGTGCGCCCAGTGCGCCCGACTCCGTTGCTGCGTCCGTGCTTACGGCGGAGGTCGCTGCGTCGCTTGGTCTGCCAGTTGGATCGTCTGCCGCCACTGCTACGCCTGCTGTTGCGGTGCCCACTGCGCCGGAACGTGCAGTGGCCCTGGCCCTGCCGGCCGGCCCCTTGGTGCCGGAGCGCGGCCTTACGCCTGCTGCTGCCGAGCGCCCGGCGCGCGGACCGTTGGGCTTGGTATCCGCGCTAGTCGCACGCTTGCTGGGTAATACGCCCGCAGTAGCACCGGCCCCCGATGGCCCTGCGCCACTGGCGATGCCGCTGCGTCAAGCGGGCAGCCGAGCGGAGGGCGAGGGGCTTGCCGCCACGGATGCGGCGGAAGCCGATTTGCCCACGCTTACTGCCCAACCGGTGCTACAGCGCACCCCGGCGGGACTGAGTGCCGCCGGCGTACCCACGGCACCGGCAGGGATTGCTGCTACCGCCGCGATTTCTGCGTCCACGGCTGCGTCTGCCCTGTCGTCGCCGGTCGTGCCGGCCCTGCCGTCGGCTGACAACGGTCTGGCTACCACCCCGTCGGTGGTGCCCACTGTGCCGGCCACGGTTGACAGTCTACCTGCTCCACCCGTCCTGCCGTCGTCTATGGCGGCTGATGTGACGCTGCCGGCCGGTGCTCCCGTCGCGGCGGTTGAGGCTGCCCCCGCTGGGGTAGCAGCAGCGACAGGTACGCCCACGGATAGCGGGGCTGCTGCGTATACCGCAACGGCGGGCGCAAGCGGCTTGCCGGAGTCGGCGGCGGTGGCAGCGGCGGGTGTAGGCGGCTTGCCGGAGTCGGCGGCGGTGGCAGCGGCGCTACAGGCGGGTAGTCTGACCCTGGTCGTGGACCCGGTTACTGGGCTGCCCAGCCTTGTTACTGCCGAAGCCGCCGCCGGGCTACCCAATTTTGCGATGACGGCGGGGCCGGCGAGTTCCGGTGCTGCTTATGCTTCCTCTAGCGTCGCTGCGAGTGGCGCGGATGCGGGCGACTCAGCCTACGCCGCCGATACAGGCACCGCTGCCGAGGATAGCGGCGGCTGGAACGTGGCCGATGCCGTTTGGCAGGCACACGCGCCGTTGGTGCGGCAGGCTGTTGGCGCTGAGGCGCTGCCGGCGGGCCTGTGGCAGCGCGTCTGGGGATCGCTGAACGGGATATTGCGCCCAGCGGGCCTGGGCGCGTCCTACGCGGTGCCCATGGATGGCCCCGGCGCTTGGGCCGACGGCCCCACTCTGACCTATGTCTCGCGGCGCGTGGCGGGCACAGCGAGTGCCGAGGCGGGCGCGGACTACGCCGACGCAGCCGGTGCTGGGGGTGGCATGGATTACGCCGGCGCAGCCTACAGCGGCCCCAGCTACGCGGGTGCGGCGTATAGTGGACCGCGCTACGCCGGCGTAGCCTATAGCGGCCCCAGCTACGCGGGTGCGGCGTACAGTGGACCGCGCTACGCCGGCGCAGCCTACAGCAATCCCAGCTACGCGGGTGCCCCAGCCAATGATGCCGGCTACGCGGGCGCGGCGTACAGCGGCCCCCACTATGCGGCTGCCCCGTACAGTGGGCCGAGCTATGCGGGGGCGGTGTATAGCAGCCCTAACTACGCCGATGCAGCCTATAGGGGGCCGAGCTCTGTGGGCGCAGTGTCTAACATGGCTGCTTCTGCGGGCGCAGCCTACGCTGGGCCGAGCTATGCGGGTGCAAACTACAGTGGCGGCTATAGCGGGCCAAGTTACAGCCGGCCCGGCTACGCGGGGGCTGGGTTCATGGGCTGGTCCGGCGTGTCTGATTATAACGGTATGGGCTATAGCGGTGCCGACTATAGTGGCGCGGCCTATGCGCCCGCCGCCTGGCCGATTGGCCGCAGCCCGGCGATCAGCCCGGCCTTAACCGCGGCCATGCGGGTGTTCGCCAGCCACTCGCAGCCGATGAGCAACGGGATGTCGCTGCTCGAAATGGCCCCCGCCTTGGCCGCCTATTTCGGCGGCGCGGCGGACGACGGCGAGGCCGGCGGCTTCGACCCCGGCGACAGCACGACTTGGGCGGCGGCGCTGGATCAGTTCTATGGCGCGGCGCAGGGTGGCGCGCTGCCGTTGGCGATCCCGTGGGGCGGGCAACCGGCGGTGCCCGGTGCAGTAGACCCCGATCAGCAAGCGATCCAAATGCTGGCGGCAGAGTGGGCTCCCGGCGCACTGGACAATGGCGCGGCCGGCACCGCCGGCTACGCTGCGCCGGGCGGCTACTGGACCGAAGGCAGTGCGCCGCCCAGCACCCGCCCGCGTGACCTGACCCCCGCCTGGATCACGGCCTATTTGCCAAATTTGGCGGCCGGCGCGGCTCCCCCCACCGGGCGGTCCGCAACCCAACGCATGATCTTTAAGTCGCCGGCCGGTGGTGGTTCGCCTGTGGCGGTGAGCGGATCCAGCTACGCGGCATCGGGCTATGACGGCGCGGGTTACGAGGGATCAAGCTACGACGGTGCGGGCGATGCTGGGCCGAGCAGCTTGCCGGGTTATGCGCTGAGTGCCGGGGGGCCGGGCTATGCGCCCCTGTCGGGCCACGGCTACGCCCCGTCGTCCGGTCACGGCTATGCACCGCCGCCGCCGCGTAGTGCCGCTCCGGTGCCGACGGGCGATCACAATTCACCGGTCGCCGATATGTTTTGGCAGGCCGATGGCTACGAAGCCGATAGCGAAACTAGTGGCTGGGCTGAGGTGGTGGCTGCTGCCGTGAGCAACGGTTATAGCTCCGCGCAGGCGGCGCTGGCCTTGTCGGGCGAAGAGACAACCCCGCCCAGCACCGCGCCGGCCGGGCCGGCCCTACAAACGGAAAGCGCGAATGCCGAGGTCGAGCAATTGGCCGATGCGGTGTATGATCTGATAAGCCGTCGCTTGCGGGTGGAACGCGAACGACAGTGGGATTAAGCCCCGGTAACGGATCGAAAGGAGTATGCTACGATGTCTAGTGGTCAATTAGTCCCGGCGCAGATCCGTAATTTAACGACGGGCGCGATGGTGTCTTGCCAATTCCGCCCGAAAGAATACGCGGTGAATAAGGAAATCTCTTGGACACCGGGTAAAGCGGTCGGTAAGACCATGGACCCGCCGAAATATGAAAGCGGGTCGCCCCTGAAGATGACCATCGAGCTGTTGTTCGACAGCTACGAGTCGCTAGGGGTCGGCAAAGCGCGCGATGTGCGGAACACCACCGGCGCGCTGTGGGAGATGACCCGTGTCAGTGAACAGCGCAAAGAGCCGCATACGCAGAAAAGCGAGCCGCCGCAGATCGAGTTCCGCTGTGGCCTCATGTGGAGCTTTAAGGCCGTCATTACTTCTATCGCCGAAAAGTTCACCATGTTCGATCCCGACGGCACGCCGGTGCGCTCCACGGTGACGCTGGCCTTGTTGCAAGCTGTGAACGAAGGCGAGTTCCCCGGCCAAAACCCCACGTCGGGCGGGCACGACGGCTATGCCGTCCACCTCGTCACCGAAGGGGAGACGATTGACACGATTGCCTTCCAGGAATACGGCAGCAGCGCGGCCTGGCGGCACCTAGCCGAGGCCAACGAACTGGATGATCCTAGCCGCTTGGCCCCCGGCCAACGGCTGCTGCTGGTGCCGTTGCAAGTCTAGGAGTCTAGTCGTATCGTAGCTTGATACTTCGGAGAGGGCGCTGCTATGCCACCGACGCAACATCTTGCACAGTTTTTCATTCAGCTAGGCGATGGCGAAACCCATCTGGCCCAGCAATATATGGATCAACTGATCAGCGTGGAGGTGGACGATTCGCTGGATCAGGCTGATATGTTCACCATCGTCCTCAAAGACTTTGGCTTGCAGGCGCTGCAAAATGATGTGTTTAAGCTGGGTACGCGGGTCAAAATCTCGGTGCGGCCCCAGGCTGATCCCTCACCGAACCCGCCCACGCCGCCCACCAGCGTGCTGATGATTGGCGAGATCATTTCGGTGGAGCCAGACTTCAATGGGGTAGACCGGGCGACCCTGCGGATTCGCGGCTATGATAAGTCGCACCGCATGAACCGGGTGCGGAAAAACACGACTTATGTGCAGATGAAAGACTCGGACATCGCGCAGAAGTTGGCTTCGGCGGCCAGTTTGGGCTATGAAGGCACCGCAACGAGCGTGGTCTATCCCTATCTGATGCAAGCGAATCAGACCGACTGGGAGTTTCTATCCGAGCGGGCCCGGCGCATCGGCTACCGGCTGTATGTGGAAAACCGCACCCTCTATTTCAAGCCGCCGCCCCCCTCGCCGCCGGAAACCAACCTGGAATGGGGTATTTCACTGGCGCACTTCACGCCCCACCTGAACACGATGAACCAAGTCAGCGAAGTAACCGTGCGCGGCTGGAACTCGGCGACTAAAACGGCGATTGTCGCGACCGCCAGCAGTCCCACCGCCAGCCGCGCCATTGGCATCACCCAGGAAGGTGGTCCCGGCGCGCAGGAAGCCCACTCGATCCAGGGTAAGACGACCATTGTGGATCAGGCGGTTGCCAACCAAGCCGATGCTCAGAAGGTGGCCCAGGCGGCCCTAGATCGCTTATCGGCGGGCTATGTCGAGGCGGAAGGCCAATGCGGCGGCACGCCCAGCGTCTTAGCCGGCACGCGCGTCAATATCAGTTCGGTCGGCGCGCGGTTCAACGGCAAATACTTGGTGACCCGCGCCGTGCATCTCTATAGCGCGAAGAACGGCTACAGCACGCGCTTCTGGGCCACCAGCGGCACCGGCAGCAACTCGATCACCAGTGCAATGAGCGGATCGCACGGTCATAATCCGAGCCATGACGGCTCGGTGGCCCGCCCCACCGAGCGTGGGGTGATGGTCGGCATCGTCACTAATAATCTGGACTCGGAGAATCAGGGCCGTGTCAAGGTCAAGTTCCCCACCATGGGCGATAATCAGGAGAGCTACTGGTGCCGCATGGCAAGCACGATGGCCGGCCCGAATCGCGGCATCGCCATGCTGCCCGAAGCCAACGACGAGGTGGTGGTCGCGTTCGAGAACGGCGACCCGACGCGCGGCGTGGTGCTGGGGGCGGTCTGGAACGGTAGCGATGGGTTGCCCATGGCGACCGGTGAACTGGTGACGGGGGCGATCACGATCCGCCGGATCATCAAGACCCGTATGAAGCACCGGTTCTTGATTGACGATACGGACGAACCGGGCGGTTTTGTGATCGCTGATTATACCGGCAACAACAAAATCGTCATCAACACCAAAGAGAATAAGATCCAGATTTTGGCGAACAACGACATCGAAATCAAATCCGCGCAAGGCAAAGTCACGATCAGCGCCATGAAAGGCGTGGATATCCAGGGTCAAACCGGTGATGTGAGCATCAGTACGCAGCAAAACCTCAAAGCGACCGCCACCGCCGGGGTAGACATCAGCAGCGCCGCGCAGACCAAACTCAGTGGTGGCGCAGGGGTGGACATTACCGGTGGGCCGATGGTCCAGATCAAAGGTGCGGTAGTGAAGCTGAACTAAGCCGATCCCACCCCGTAACATCTGACCGGCAACGGCAATAATCCTCTAGTAGGAGCAACGCATGGCGACCACCAACGGTGACTTTCTGGGGAACGGCTGGGCCTTCCCGTTTCGCATCAGCCCTAGCGGGGGCATTGGCTTATCGCGCCAGGAACGTGACATCGAAGAGGCGCTCCGTATTATTCTGAGTACGGCGAAAGGCGAGCGCCATATGCGCCCGCATTTTGGCTGCGGCATCCATGACTTGGTGTTCGCGCCCAACGATGCGACGACCGCCGGCTTGGTTTATACCTATGTCGAAGAGGCCATCGGCTGGTGGGAACCGCGCGTCGAAGTGCGCGATATTACGGTCAGCGCCGACAGCGCCGAAGGCAATATGCTGCTGATCACCATCCACTATCGTATTCGGGCCACCAACGACGAACGGAACTTGGTGTATCCGTTCTACTTGATCCGGTCGGAGTAAACTTCATGGTCTTGCCCGTTCCCAAACTCGACGACCGCAATTTTCAGGATCTGGTCAACGAAACCAAGCGCCTGATCCCGCGCTATTGCCCGGAGTGGACTGATCATAACGTGTCGGACCCCGGCGTGACGATGATCGAATTGTTCTCCTACATGGTGGACCTGCTGCTCTATCGTATCAACCGGGTGCCGGTCCGTAACTATATCAAATGGCTAGAGATGCTGGGCGTGCGCTTGGAGCCGCCGCGCCCGGCCCACTCCGACATCACGTTTTATCTCACCGGCCCGCAGCCCGCGCCCGTGACCCTGCCGCTGGGCACCGAAATTGCCACTGTGCGGACCGACTCGCAAGAGGCTATCGGCTTCGCCACGGATTTCGACCTGACGATCTATGTGCCGACCCTCTTCCAACTGCTGGTCAACCGCGACGGCTACACCTACCACGACTACACGCCGGCCTTGCGAAACCCCACGCTAAACATCGGCATCTTCCAAGACCCGCCGCAGCCGAACGACGCGATCTATTACGGCTTCCACGAAGACCTGCGCGGCCATATCTTGCGGATGGACATGGATAGCATGACCGAGGGTATCGGCGTGAACCCCAAAGACCCGCCGATCAGTTGGGAGTATTGGGATGGGCCGGACCAAGCCTGGCTGCCCATGGCTGTCGAGTCGGATGGCACTGGTGGCCTCAACCGGCCGGGCGAGGTGGTGCTGCACGTTCCCTTCGGCGCACGCACGCGCGATCTCGATGGGCGGGTGGCCTTCTGGATTCGCACACGGGCCACGGCTCCGCGGCGCGACCAGCCGGGCTATTCGGCGGCTCCGCGCATCCGGCGCATCCTCACTGAGTCGCTGGGCGGCACGGTGCCGGCCAGCCAGGTGCAGCGGATCGAAGGCGAGATCCTGGGCCGCTCAACCGGCAAGCCCGGCCAGGAGTGGCAACTGAATAACCCGCCGGTGCTGGCCCGCGCACCGGGCGAGACGCTGGAAGTGGAAGGCGATGATGGGCACTTCGTCCCCTGGACCGAAGTAGTTGACTTCGGCCAGTCGGGGGCGGGCGATGTGCATTACACGTTGGACAGCCTGAGCGGTGTCCTGAGCTTCGGCCCGGTCATCCGCGATGCGGGCGGGCGCGAAGTCCACTACGGCGCATTCCCGCCCGAAGGCCGCGTGCTGCGAATGAGCGGCTATCGCACCGGCGGCGGCGTGCGCGGCAACGTGGGGCGCAGCACGATCACCGTGCTGAAATCCTCGATCCCCTACGTCGCGGCGGTCACGAACAACACCCCGGCCCTTGGCGGCGATGATGCGGAGAGCCTGCAAATGGCGATGTTGCGCGGGCCGAGTATGCTGCGCGCCCGTTCGCGCGCTGTCACCTGCGACGACTTTGAGTTCCTTGCCAAGCAGGCCAGCCCGGAGGTGGCGCGGGCGCGTTGCGTGCCGCCAACGGCGGAGCAAGTGATGGCGGGCCGCGGGATCATTCGTGTCTTGCTGGTGCCCGACACCCCCATCCGCGACGAAGAGATCCCGCTGCCCGAACTGCTCCTCAGCCCGCAGACGCAGTTGATGATTATGGCCTATCTTGACGAGCGGCGCATGATTACCTCACAAGTGCAGATTGATACGCCGGAGTACCGCCTCGTATCGGTGGATGTGACGGTCGGCGCGCACAAGCGGTCGCCCAAAGAGGGGCTGAAAGGCGAAATCGCGCGGGCGCTCTACCGCTTCATCAACCCGGTGCATGGCGGGCCGGACGGCACCGGCTGGCCGTGGGACCGCAACCTGTTCGCCTCGGAGGTGACGGCGCTGGTCCACAGCATTGACGGGGTGGAACACGTCGAAAATGTGAGCCTGTTTGTGGCCGACATGGTGACAGGCGCGCGCACCCCTGTCGAAGGCATCGTGCCCTGCCCGCCCAACGGAATGCTGGTCTCCTTCGGTCATGCGGTGACGGTCAAATGAGCCGACGACTTGATCTCAGCGACCTGGGCGCAAACCTGCGGGGCGACCGCCCGCTCCCCGGTCCCAACGGGCACGAGGGCACCACGGCGCTGGCCCGCAGCAACGGGCACCGCCTGCCGGTTGAGCGCGATGCGTTCGGCTTGGTGGTGCAGTCGCCGGCGCTGGAAGACATCCAACCGTCGGCCTACCTGCGCCTGCTGCCGGGCATCTATTCCGGTGACGAGTTCGTGGGCCGCTTCCTGCGGATCTTCGAGGATGTATTAGACCCCATCGCGGTGATGGTAGATAATATGTCCTACTACTTCGACGCGATGAACGCCCCGCCCGACCTGCTCGACTGGTTGGCGATGTGGGTGGACATGGATAGCGGCACGGAGTGGGATGTGGCGCGCCGCCGGGCGCTGATCGCCGCTGCCGTGGCCCTCTACCGGATGCGCGGCACCAAAGCGGGTATCAAGCAGCATATCGGCATCTACACCGGCGGTCTGCCCCTGGTTATGGAGCGCACCGGCGGCTTCAACCTGGATGGCGATGCGCGCTTGGGCCTGAACACCAGCATCGGGGCCATGCGCCCGCAGATGTTCTCGGTGACGGTGGGCGTGGCCGACCCTGATACGATTGATATGGACACGCTGCGGAGCATCATTGACTCGGACAAACCGGTGGAGACCGCCTACACCCTGCGCGTCGTCGCCTTGCCCGCCCTGGCTCATGCTCGCTAACGCCGCGTCCCGCCGACCTCACCCCCCACCCCCCTCTCCTAAAGAGAGAGGGGGAGCTAGACGGAGGCAAGCGGCAGGCGGGTAGCAAGAATCGGAACCCCGTAGCCTCCCCTCTCCCTTTAGGAGAGGGGGGTGGGGGGTGAGGTCGGCGGGCGCTAATAGCAACCGACCCAGGCGCAACGCACTACGCGCCGACAGAGTAGGGATATGAGGAGAGACTAATTGGACGACGCGGTGCCGCGAATACAATTGAAGCGGGTGGATCCGTTTCTGGGGTTGATGATTGATGCCGATACTTGGCGTGATTCGCATGACTATCATCGCCAAGCGGAATACGCGCACGCGCTGGCGCTGCACGGCTGGGGCATCGTCGCAGGGCTGGATGTGGACCCCGCCGACCCCGCCGACCGCTCGGTGCTGATCCGGCCCGGCGTGGCGCTAGACCCCGAAGGACGGCTGATCATTGTTGCCCAGCCGTTCCGCTACCAGTTTAACACGCAAGCGGCCGGGCCGATTTACCTGGTCTTGATGTTCCGCGAAATCCCGATGCAGCCGCAACTGTCGCTGGAAGACGGCCAAGAGCGGCCCAGCCGCCTGCTGGAAGCCTACTCCATCTCTGAGCGCGACCGCCTGCCTGACCAGCCGCACGTCGAACTGGCGCGCCTGCAATTGGGCGCGGGCAAAAAGCCGTTGCGCGCCGCCGCCGACCCGACCGCCCCTCAGCACGAAGAGATTGACCTGCGCTACCGCGAACAGACCGGCATCCGCCCCGGCCCACGCCTCACTGCCGCCGTCTGGAAGCCGAACGACGCGCCGCCCAAGCTGGTGCCGCACATGGCGGGGCCGACGCGGATGCTCGCGGCCGTGGGTAGCGGCGCGGATTGGCGGCTGCGCCGCCGTGACGAGTTTGGCGGCGATGACCCGGTGGATTGCGACTTCCTGATGATGACCGTCCACCCCAATTTTGAGTTGAGCGAAGGGGAGACGCGCCAATTGGTCGCCTTCCTGGACGGTGGCGGCGTGTTGCTGGCCGAACATTGCGCGATTGACGCGGGCGCGGCCAAACGCACCGTGGCCGCGCTGGCCGGCAAGCTGGAGCGTCAGCCACAGCCGGTGGGCCGCAATCACCCGCTACTGACCGCCCGCCACGTTTTCTCGGCCCCGCCGCCCGGCGCGCAAGAAGGCCAGATTTTCGAGGCCGATGGGCTGGTCCTTAACCATACGGACTATGCTTGCGCCTGGAACGGCGGTGCGCCCGATAAAGGCATGGGCCGCGCCGACATCCGCGCCACCGTGGAGTTTGCCGAGAACTTGCTGGCCTACGCGCTGGTGCGCCGCGCCACCGCCCGCCGCACCGACCGCAGTCAGCCCGCCAAGAAGTCGGCCCCGTTGCTAGAACCCGCCAAAGAGCCGCAACTGGCGGGGAAAAAGTAGGGAACCCTGATGACGACCCAGCCGACTCCGTTGCCTCTGTTGCCCGCTATTGCCGGGGAATGGCCCGCGTTACTGGCCGACCTGCGCTTGCTCGATGACCGCCTCCAGCAGTTGATCGCCCGCTTGCGGGCGGGGGGCGGCCCGGCGGACGACTCCGATGTGCGCGGCTTGATCATCGGCGAAACCGATGTGGACCGTTGGCTGACTGCGCTGGACGATACCGATGCGTCGGGGGCATCGGCTGTCCCGCTGTTCACCGCCACGCCGGGTGGGCGACTGGCGCAACTGGGTGCGCTTTTCGGCTTGGAGCCGTTTGAGCAAGCGGCGATCCTGACCGCGCTGGCCCCCGAAGTAGATCTGGCCTACGCCAACCTCTACGCCTACGCGCAGGACGATGTGACGCGCAAATTCGCCACGGTAGACTTGGTGTTGGCGCTCTGGTGCCCCGATCTGCCGACGCGGTTGCGGGCGCGGCAACGGCTGGCCGCCGACGCGCCGCTGCGCCAAGAGTTGCTGCTGGCGGTAGACGAAGGCGGCAACCCGGCGGCTTCGCTGCTCACCCGCCCGCTGGTGCTCGACACGCGCATCGCCGCTTTCCTGCTGGGGTCGGACCGCCCCGACCCGGTGCTGGGCGACACGCTGCTGGCCGTCTCCCCCAGCCTGTCGGCGGCGGGCGAGGTGTTGCCCGCCGAGGTCGCCGCCCACCTGGAACGGCTGGCCCGCCATGCGTTGGGCGTTGACCGCCCTGCCGACCTCACCCTGCTCTCTCCCCTGCTAAAGCGCGAGGGGGCGAACGGTAGTTCCCCGTTCGCCGCGCAGGCCGGCGTAGCGGAGACGCAGCCGCCGGTCGCGATCCGTACTCCGCCGGCGAGCAAAGGAGCACGGTCGGTCGTCGTGTGGCTGCGTGGCCCCGAAGGGCAGGGCAAGCGGGCCGCCGCCGAGGGGCTGGCCGCGACGCTGGGCCGCCGCTTGCTGGTGGTGGACTGTGCGGCCTTGATGGCGAATCATGCCGACTCGACGCAGGCGATCACCCGCACGCTGCGTGAGGCCCGCTTGCAGGGCGGCATCGTCTACTGGGCGGGAGCCGACGCGCTGGCTCCCAAGCGCGAAGAGTCACTACCCGAACTGGGCGGCAACCTGCTGCGTCCGTTAGCCGGCTGGCCGGGCTGCGCGCTGTTCGACATCCGCACGGTCGGAGTACCCCATCTGAACGGTGGGCCGCTGGTGGTGGATCTCGACTTCCCTTCGCCGGGCAACGAGCAACGGCGGGTGCTCTGGGACGAGGCGCTGGCCGGTCATGCGCTGGCTGCCGATGTGGATCTTGGCCTGCTCACGGGCGCGTTCCGTCTGACCGGCGACCAGATCAGCGGCGCGGCGGAGAGCGCGGCGCAGGCCGCCGCTTGGCACGCCCACGGCGGGGTCGGCGCGCCGATTGCGATGCGCGATCTGGTGATGGCCTCGCGCGCCCACTCGAACCAGGGGCTGGGAATGTTGGCGCGCAAAATCATCCCGCGCTACACCTGGAATGACTTGGTGCTGCCGTCTGACCGGCTGGCCCAATTGCACGAAATGTGCAGCGGCGTGCGCTTTGCCCCCATCGTCTTTGAGCAATGGGGCTTCGACCGCAAGCTGTCGTCGGGCAAAGGAGTCAATGTGCTGTTCGCCGGCGCGCCCGGCACCGGCAAAACGATGGCCGCCGAGGTGCTGGCGACCGACCTGGGCCTGGATCTCTATAAGATCGACCTGTCGGCGTTGGTCAGCAAATATATCGGTGAGACCGAGAAGAACCTGGAGAAAATCTTCCGCGAGGGGCACACCAGCAACGCCATCCTGTTCTTCGACGAGGCCGACTCGATCTTCGGCAAGCGCAGCGAGGTCAAAGACAGCCACGACCGCTATGCCAACATGGAGATCAGCTACCTGCTGCAACGCATGGAAGAATATGACGGCATCGTGATCCTGGCGACCAACCTCCGCAAGAACATGGACGAGGCTTTCGTCCGCCGGATGCGCGGGGCCATTGAGTTCCCGTTACCCGAAGAAACCGACCGGCTGGAAATCTGGCGGCGCACCTTCCCGGTGGAAGCGCCCCTCGATCCCAATGCCGACCTCGCCTTCCTGGCCCGCGCTTTCAAGTTCAGTGGCGGCAACATCAAAAACATCGTGCTGGAAGCGGCCTTCCTGGCTGCCCAGTCCGGCACCACGATCACCATGACCCATCTGGTCCACGCCACGCGCCGCGAACACCAGAAGACCGGCCGCCTGATCGCCGCCACCGACTTCGGTCCCTATGCCGATCTCGCCCGCAAGGTGGAGCGCGCCGCCTAAGCTGTACATCGTGTCATGCCGCCTCTTGCTGTAACTTGCGAAGTGCCGCCGCCGCTATGCGGCTATCGGACCCCAATGCGGACCCTGGCAGCCGTGACAGGCACGCCGGCCGGCATAAGCTCTATAAGCAAACAACAGTAAAGCTGCCCTGAAGCGCGCTGCGTGCGTCAATCCGTCCTGCGGGCGCGTAACTTATTGACCCGCAGCGTAATAGTATAGGAAACGTAACTCAGCGTAAAGGCCAAGTTGGCTGCGATAGCGCGCCACCCGCCTACAGGTGGCGCGCTATCCGGCGGTACATGAGGCTGAGGCGTTACGCGGAAACCGGCGAGCACTTGCGCGTTGTTGGCGCACGGGCAGTGCAGGAAGGGGCAGTAACCATGTCCATCGATCAGAGTCCTGCCGATAGCGCGCAGGAGCACCGGCGGCAGCCTGATACCGAGGGGCCGCAGTCTAGCCCGGTCAGCGAAACGACCGGCGGGTTGGGCGAGGGCTTCGCGCAGGCGCTGGGTGTGCTGGCCCATACGGTGCCGGGCAGTCGCGGCAATGGCCCAGCGCGGGCGGCGGCGGTGCAACGGATGCAGCAAACGCACGGCAACCGCGCCACCCAGCAGTTCTTGCAACGGCAAAGCGCCGCTGCGCCTGCGGCCGGTAGCGCGCCGGGCGACAAGACGGTGGCCGCCCCGCCCGCTGCCGCTGCTCCGCCGACCCCCATCCACATCGCAATCGCCCTCCAGCCTACCCAGGCCGACATCGCCCATGCGGCCGCCGGTTACCTGAACAAGGATCTGCGGACGCTGTTGCAGCATACCGCGACGATGCTCGGCGCGACCAGCCAGTGGAAGCGACTACAGGCCGACATCGGCGAGGGCACCCGCCTCGCCACCCAGGACGATGCAACGGCCCTCGGCACTGCGGCCTACGCGAATAACCTGGAGTTTGGCCGGCAGGCCACCGATCATGCCCGCGCCCGGCAGAGCGTTGGCGGCGCACCCGGCGCGCTCCAAGTCGGTCGCCATATCCCGTTCGAGCATGGCACCAATCCGGTGACGCAGATCCAGGCGATTAGCCGCGATGTGGCCGAACATGGCCTGCCGGTGGCTCCTGGGGCGAGCACCGCGCCGGCGGCGACTCCGCCCGCCCCGGCAACGACCCCGGCACCCGCGACTCCAGCGCCGACGACCGCGACTCCAGCGCCGACGGCTCCGGGCAATATCACCGAACTGGCCGTCTTTACCCACGGTATTGCCCAGGCCATGGACCTGGGTAGCCTAGGCTGGGTGGGCGCGGCGCGGCTGGAAGGTCCGCTGCAAGCCTACTTGGCTCCCAGTGTGGCCGTCCAACTCTACGGCTGCACCGCAGCAGCGGGCGCTAACTCGTTTGCCGAGCAGTTTGCCACGGCGCTGGCCCATGATCATCATGATGCGCGGGTCTTTGGGCACACGGTCGCCGGCCATACCACCACAAACTCACAGGGCCGTGAGTTTGTGGCCCAGGCCGACCAGACCGATCCCGCCGCCGCGCACACCAATTACCAGGCGGTTTTCGCGGCGGATTACATCCAAACGGAGACCGCCCGCCTCGTCACGGCACTAGGAGCCACGGCGGAGGATGTAACACGGGTCTTGCCGCAAACGAGCCAGCGTTGGCTGCTGGCGACTTGGCCGCGCCTGCATGGTCCCGGCGGTGGCCTAGCGGCTTATACGATGGGCTTTGATCGTGACGGCACGGTGCAGGCTATCCATGCGGTGTGGGAGCAGGAGGGCGAAGGGGCTGCGGCGGTGCGCCGGGCGCTTGCGGTGGCGCGCCGCACAGCCGTTCCGCATTAAATCGGGCAATTGCTTGCCAAACTCGATCCTTTGAGTGGATCTTTTTGGCGTGATTTGTGTTATAATAGCCCTAGATGGAAACCCCAGCGCGGCGGGCAGCTCGCGCACGCACTGTTTTGTCCGCCGGGCTGCCGGCCCGCTATCAGAGAAAGAGGGTTCGCTATGAGCAGTGATTTCGGTCGCGCCACCGACTTCGACAGCGATCATCAGCAGCACAGCGCGCAGAGCGAAATGGCCGGCCCCGTGGCCGAAACCGCCGCCGCCCTGCCGCCCTCTGTGCTAACCGCGCAAGGCCGCGGCAACGCTGTGCAGCGCCAGATCGCGATCCAGCGAATGCAGCAAACGCACGGCAACCGCGCCGTCCAGCGCGCCATCGCCCTCCAGCGCAGCCTCGGCAACGAGGGTGGTGCCCAGGAAGACATCGGCGCGCGTATCCAGTCGCGCGCGGGGTCGGGCAGTTCGCTGGAACCCGGTCTACAACGCCAGATGGAAAGTCACCTCGGCACGAATCTGTCGGGGGTGCGCGTGCATAACGACGCAGAAGCCGATCACATGACCCGCTCGGTCGATGCCCTGGCCTTTACCAGTGGGTCCGATGTCTATGTCCGCTCTGACGCGCCCCAGCCGGGTAGCGCAGAAGGTGACAGCTTGTACGCACACGAGATCACCCATGTGAAACAACAGAGCGAAGGCGCGGTGAGTGGCACGGCCCAGGCTGGCGGTGTTTCGGTGAGTGATCCGAGCGACAGCTATGAGCAGGCGGCGCATCAGAGTGCGGCCACCTTCATGTCGAATCGCAGTTCGGCGGGTGCCGATGCCTCGGTGCAAACCATGCGCGCTGGGTCCATGCCCGCCGTGCAGCGTGAAGCGGCTGAGGAAGAGGAACCGGTGCAAACCATGCGCGTCGGCTCCATGCCGGCGGTGCAGCGTGAAGCGGCAGAGGAAGAGGAGCCGGTACAAACCATGCGCGTCGGCTCGATGCCGGCAGTGCAACGCGAAGCGGCAGAGGAAGAGGAGCCGGTGCAGACCATGCGTATTGGCTCCATGCCGGCAGTGCAACGCGAGGCGGCAGAGGAAGAGGAGCCGGTGCAGACCATGCGCGTCGGTTCCATGCCGGCGGTGCAACGCGAAGCGGCAGAGGAAGAGGAGCCGGTACAGACCATGCGTGTCGGCTCCATGCTGGCGGTGCAGCGTGAGGCGGCAGAGGAAGAGGAGCCGGTACAAACCATGCGCGTCGGCTCCATGCCGGCGGTGCAACTCTGCCCGGCGGAGGATGAACAGCGGGTATAAGTAGTCTGGCGACCACCGGCCCCACCGACCACAGGAGATTCCTATGTCTTACCGCGCTGCCCAAGTAGACAGTGATGAGGCCAGCCGCGCGCAACAGGCTGCCACCGATCCGGCTGATCGGCAGTATAGCGGCGGTCCTGTGACTGTACCTGCCCACTCCTTGCCGGCAGGACGCGGCAATGGAGCCGTGCGCGCCGCCACCATCCAGGCTATGCAGCAGAGCGTCGGCAATCGCGCCGTGCAACGGTGGGCACAAGGGGCCGGCTTGACCTCCGTGCAACGGGCCGCGCAGCCCGCCGAGGCGGAGGAGGAAACTGCGACCCCAGCGGCGAAGCAGAGCGAGACCGTGGCCCAAAGCGAGGCCAAGCAACCCGCACCGGACCACACCCAGTCTCCGGCCATGCGTGCGCTGCACCTAGCGACCCTCTCGCCCACGCAGCGTGCGTCGTTTAGTGATCAAGAGGCCGACGTTGCGGGTGCAGGCAAATCCGAGGACGAAACGGCCCTGCCGGAGAGCATCGAACGGGCCAAGCAAGAGAGTAAACGCAAGCTGGTTGAGGCGCTAGAGGCCGGTTCCACGCCTCGTGGTCGTCAACTGTTGAGTGAGGCGTTGACCGGCATTCGTGAGTATTTCCGCCGCTCGAACTTCATCCCGGTCGCTATCTGGACGCTGTATAGCGAAGGTGCGCCGGTCGGTGGCCTGATGCGGCGTTTGGCCGGCATCCCCGAAGGTGCGCCGGCCCCCGGCACGGAACCCGCCGGCCAAGCCCCGCCGCCGGTGCCGGTGGCAAAAGATGCCCCCGACAACCCGCTGATGGGCGTGGTGGGCTTGCTGGTGGACAAAGTTGAGACCGATGTGCGGGCGACCATTGAGGCAGCCTGGAACGCGATGGGACCGGCGCTGGCCGGCAACCCCGGCGTGGCGCAGGCCGTGACTAGCTTGGTGGACCGCTATATCAGCAACCCGTCACAGGATAGCTGGTGGCGACCCTTGCTATTGGATGCCGCCGCGCACTAAAGAG
This sequence comes from Chloroflexota bacterium, assembly GCA_030853735.1. Lineage (GTDB taxonomy): Bacteria > Chloroflexota > Chloroflexia > QHBQ01 > JAICKM01 > JAICKM01. Next base: position 1,491 of record JALYUO010000065.1, on the reverse strand, counting down.
ACGAGATCTGCCCGTTGACCCAGCGCAAAGAAGCCCTCTGGCTGGCCTGCAAACCCAAAACCTGTTGCCACAGCGCCTTTGTCATCCCCAGCGGGCGGGACATCTGGCGCATCAGCCGCACCCTTGAAGCACCGCCGTGGACCTTTTTGGTCTATTTTGCCAGCCCGGTGCTGCGGCGCGATGCTTTCATGCTGACCCCGGACGGGCCGCCGTTTCGCTTGGCACTCGCCAAAGCCCCCAGCCGCCGCCGCAAAACGCCGCCGCCGTGCATCTTCCTGCTCCGCACGCGCCTCGGTCACCACCGCTGCGGCCTGGGCGACGGGCGACCGGCGGTGTGCCGCAGCTTCCCCTCGACGATAGTAGACGGCGTGCTGACGCTGCAAGCCGACAGCGGCTGCACCTGCCGCCAATGGGCGCTGCCCGATGTGGACATCGCGGAGGAGACGGCGCGCGTACATATCCAACAAGCCGATGTGGCCGAATATTGCACCGTGGTGGCGGCTTGGAACGACCGCGTGGTCGCCGCGCCGCCGGAGACTGTGTTCACCTTTTTCGACTACTGCGAAGCGTTGCTGGAAGCCTACGACGCACTCGCCGCGCCGCCGGCGGCGGTGGCCCCATGAGCGCCGTGCCGAGCAACCCCTGCGCGACCTGCGGCCTCTGTTGCCGCTCCTATATCGTGCCGGTCTCCGGCTACGATGTCTGGCTGATCAGCACACGCGAACACCTCAGCCCAGAGCAATACCTGATCCTGTGTCCGCAGGTGCCGCCCGCACTGGACGGCTTCCGCCTGAGCGCCGACACCCCGCCCTATGGCCTCGCGCTGGATAAAAAGGGTGCCTTCGAGGCCAAGCGGCCCTGCGTGTTTCTGGTGCAGATGGCCGGGGGGCACGACCGTTGTGGCATCTATGATCACCGCCCGGTGGTCTGCCAGGGCTACCCGATGGCGATCTGGAGCGGTGTGGTGTTCAAGCGCGCCGAATCGATGTGTCCGCCCAACTCCTGGCCCGAAGACGCGGCGCTGCGTCCCGGCTGGCGGGCGGCGCTCCAGCGGTTTTATATGTACATGGACCTCTATATTCAGATCGTCGCCCGCTGGAACGATCATATCCTCGCCCGCCCCGGCTACATCGTGCCCGCCCCGGCCTATTTCGACTACTTGCTGAACGTCTATGACCGGCTCGACGGCCTGACGCAGCAATTCGGCCCCGCCGAGATGGCCCGAGTCGAAGCCGAGTGGCCGACCGTGCCGCGCCCCCAAGCCGACCTCGTGATCGAGTATGAGCAGGGCGCGAACGTGGTTTGGCTGCGTTATTTGATGGAAGCGCGTGCGATCATCAACAGTTTCTTCCCCCACATCCCTATCGCCCCGACGCTGAGTTTGACCCGCACCTACTAATCCAGCGCCATTGCAGCTATAGTAATTCAGCTAATGATCTGGAAAAGTGGTTGGCTCTACCAACTGCGGAGTTCGCACCCCCAGGTGCGAAC
>JALYUO010000050.1 GCA_030853735.1 Chloroflexota bacterium | reverse complement strand
GCCATGGACATTACTGTGCCCCCACTCGCCCCTATTCTATAGTCATTCAGCTAAGACCTGGAGCGTAAGTTAAGAGGAGTTCGCACCCCCAGGTGCGAACGACGCGCCGCCCTCGGAGTTCGCACCTGGGGGTGCAAACTCCGCAGTTGGTGGGGCCACGCGCCTCTCCAGATCATTAGCTGAATGACTATAGCTCGACGCAGGCGTACTCTGCGGGAGCGAACAGCCGGAATCATACGGGATCATAGGGCCGCCGATTCTTCACTGCGTTCAGAATGACAGAAGCTCCTTCAAGCCACAATCTAAACAGCTACACACAACCTAAAATCTCCGTGTCTCCGTGTCTCCGTGTTGTCGTTCTTGTAGGGACGGATTCTGCGCTTAATAGGCCAAAGAATGGGGATCATGATCAGCGCATCGTCGTCTGACCCCTGACCCCTAATCCCTGACCCCCCGCTAACGGGCCTATTATACTACAACTGGGCCGCACTAGGGCGTGAGACGGGGACGAATATCGGTCTAAAGACGGATACGCAAGCCGCAGAAGCTGTGCTATAGTAGGGTTACGTCCACAGAGACGAATTTGCGAAAGGATGGCGACCGCATGATGATTCACATAACCTCCCTCACCCAGCCCGCATACCGCAGCCGGCGGATCACCGTGCCCACTAGCACGCCGTCCTTTAGGCTGCCGCCCACGGGATCTGCGGCCTGGGATCACTGCGCCCAGCCGGCCCACTCATGTAGGCCGGCGGCCGCAGGCCAGGGCATGATCGCTGTGAACGGCATCGGTCTGCTGATCGGGCCATTCATGGGGGAGGATCAAGGCCGCACTGCGCCCATCGCTCGGAGGTGTCGCGACTCGTAGAGTCCACACACCGACAACTCTGTTAAGCCAGAGTGAGCCGTGGGTACAGCGACAGAATCGCTGCCCACGGCTCATTTTATTTGTGCCGCCGGGTTGCCGCTATACCATGAGCCGCAGGGATATGCTAGGTCAGTTAAGGGAGAAGCAATGTACAGCTCACCGCACAGCCCGGCCACGCACGCCGGGCCGTTGAGGGACCAGACCACCCGCGTTTATGCGGGCTTGCGTGGACCGACCGCCCCGCTGGGGGGGTCAGCAGAGGAGCTCTTAATGGACTATTCCGTGAAACGAGTGCCGGTGCTGCGGCTGCACCTGCTCTTGATGAGTGTCGAGATTCAACTGCACGGCTGGCGTGGGCGGGTGCCGCGCGACCTGCACCGCTGTGTCGCGGGTGCAGAAATGCGGCGCGTGTTGCACGGCGAACGCGAAGCCGCGCACCGTCATTGGCGGATCGGTGGCTAGGCCGATGGACCCCACGCCGTTGCTGCATGGCTTGGTGCTGGGCATCGGCATCGCTGCGCCGGTTGGCCCCATCGGCCTGCTTTGTATCCGCCGCACGCTGGCCGAGGGGCGGGCGCGTGGCTTGGCAACCGGCTTGGGCGCGGCGACCGCCGATGCCGTTTACGGCGCGGTGGCCGCTTTCGGCCTCACCTTTATCTCCGGCCTGTTGCTCGCCGGGCAGGGGGTGTTGCGCCTGCTCGGTGGGCTGTTCCTGTGCTACCTCGGCTGGCGCACCGCCCGCACACGCCCGGCCCAGCAGCCTGCCGCCGGCGCTGGGCGTGGGTTGTGGGGAGCCTACCTCTCCACCGTCGGGCTGACGCTGACCAACCCCATGACGATCCTTTCGTTTGGCGTGCTGTTCGCCGGCCTCGGCTTGGCTGGGACGGGCGATTACGGCACTGCTGCCGCGCTCGTGGCGGGCGTGGCGCTCGGATCGACGGCTTGGTGGCTGCTGCTCACCAGCGCGGTCGGCCTGTTGCGCGGGCGGGTAGACAGCCCACTGTTACTATGGGTGAACCGGCTGGCCGGGGTCGGCATCGCCGCCTTTGGCCTATGGATCTTGGTGAGCCTGCTCGGCTAGGCTCTTTAGCTGTTCTTTAGGGAGGATGACTCGATGACGGACACACAAATGCGGCCCAGTATCGGAGCCGCCCGCACCGCGCGGTTCCACTTTCGCCGCCCTGACGTGGCGACCGATGTGCCGCGCCTCGTCGTGCTGGGGCGGGCGGTCGAAGCCGTGGATCAGGTGGAGAACCACTCCAGTGAAGCGCAAGTGCGCGACTCCTTTTCGGAACCCGGCTATGATGCCGCCCAGGATTCCTGGGTGGTGGAAGACCCCACCAACCCCGATGTGCTGATCGGCGAAAGCTGGGCCTTTCATGTCGGCAACAGCGCCCGCGCTTTCGTCGGGTCGCAGGTCCATCCGGCGTGGCGCGGGCAGGGCATCGGTGGTGAACTGCTGGCGCGGGCGGTGGCGCGCGCACGGGAACAGGACAACCGTTATGTCTCGTCTGGCTTCGACGACAAGTTAGTGGCCGCGCGCCGCCTGCTGGAGCAGGCCGGCTTCCGCCGCGTGGTCGGCTGGGTGCTGATGCGCTTGCCCGCCGACAGCGCCGTGGCCGCGCCCGCTTGGCCTGCCGGCTACACCATGCGCCCTTACAGCGAGGTGAACGATCCCGCTGCCTTACAAGAAGCCCTCAATCGCGGCTTTATCGGCCACTGGGAAAACCGCGACCGCCCACTCGAAGCGATCATCCACCGCCTGCAAGGACCGCACAACCGTCCGGCAGGCATTTTGTTGGCTTACGGCCCGGCGGGCGACCTCGCCGGTGTCTGCTGGGCCGGCTACGATCCCGACCACAACGCTGCCGTCGCTGAAGCGGTGGGCCACATCCACAACCTGGGTGTGGTGCCCGAACACCGCCGCGTCGGGCTAGGCCGCGCCCTGTTGCTGGCCGGCATCGCTTGGCTCCGCAGCGAAGGGCAAGCGGCCATCGAACTCGACGCGATGGGCAACAACGAACTGGCCCTGCCGCTCTACGCAGGCGTGGGCTTCGCCGTGAAGCGCCAGGGCAGCGAATATCGGCTGGATTTGGCGTAAAACGTAAAACGTAAAACGTGTGAGAATTGTAGGGGCGCTGCTTGCCGCGCCCGTAACGATGTAGGGGCGCTGCTTGCCGCGCCCGTGACGATGTAGGGGCGCTGCTTGCCGCGCCCGTGAAGGAGAAGACCCAATGACCCAAATAGAGGAAGCCGAAATGATCCAGGTTGGCGGCCAGGAATATCGCATCCAACGGCCCGATCTGGACCGCAACATCCCGGCGATGGTGCGCCTAGCGAACGAAATCGAGGCCCATGACCGCGTGGACCTCGGTGTGAGCGACGAGGAACAACGGCGCTACCTGGTCCAACCGGATCACGACTATCGCCGCGACCGCTGGCTGGTGGAAGACCCGACCGACAGCACCCGGCTGATCGCCAGCGCGGTGGTTTCCAAGTCACCTAACGCGCCCTATGCCTGGATGAATGGTACCGTCCATCCCGACTGGCGGCGGCGCGGGATCGGCAGCGCCTTATTGCCGTTGGTGCTGGCGCGTGCCCGTGAACTGGGCGCACCCGAAGCCGAAGCCAGTACCAATCGGCGCACGCCAGGCGGCGCGGCTTTGCTGGAGAAAGCCGGCTTCCACGCCGTCGCCACCTCCATCGAGATGCGCTGTCCTGCTGCGACGGTGTTGGCGGAACCGCAGTTGCCGGCCGGCTACACCATCAAGCCTTACACCGCTGTGCAAGACCCGCACATCGTGATGGAGGCGATCAATCAGGGCTTTATCGGCCACCATGGGCATTATGATGAGACGCTGGAGGCTATCGAACACTGGCTGGCCGAACCGACCTTTCCGCCCGAAGGTTTATTCCTGGCCTTCGGCCCGGCCGGTGACGTGGCCGGTATCTGCTGGACCGAGATCAACCCTGCTCTGTCGGAGCGACGCGGCACGCCGACCGGCTACATAGACAGCTTGGCCGTGCTGCCCGCGCATCGTCGGCACGGCCTGGGCCGCACGCTGCTGCTCATCGGGATGCACTACCTGCGCGCGCAGGGGTTGCCTACCATCGAACTGGGTGCCTGGGGCGAAAACGACATGGCCCTGCCGCTTTATCTCGGCGTGGGCTTCGCTATCGTGCAACAGGCGGATACCTATCGGCTGGCATTGGCGTAAGACGTAAGTAACTACTCAGCCTACGCTACAGAAAGAAGAGAAACTGTCATTCTGAACGCAGTGAAGAATCGGCTGACCCCTGATCGTATCTGCTCAAAAAAGGGGGGCGCATTAAGCCGGGGTTAACTTGAGGGCGGCGGCGGTCTGCCGCACCAAGTCCGCCAACGGCGGAATCGTCGCCCGCTGCCGCAAGCGGTCCCGTACATAGGCA
>JALYUO010000034.1 GCA_030853735.1 Chloroflexota bacterium | reverse complement strand
ACCATCTGACCCCCCTCACCAGCCTCCAGCAGCAGATACTGGCCTTGTTAGAACTGCCTGCCACGATCTATACTCAGCTACCCCAGTATTTGGCCCAACCGCCCTGAAAATGAGCGAAGGGCAAGTTCTAATGCTGAGGCTTTCTAGTATAAACTTAGTTGAAACTCGTGCATACGATGAGACATGGCAAGGTGAGCCATCTTCTGGTCTACCAGGGGAATGTGTCATTATTGCCGATTTCCGTAGCGTGGCCGCCGCAGAACAGGCCCAAAAAGTGTTGGAGCAGGAGGCTGCGTGTCAGGTGCGTCGCCGTGCAGGCTTGCCCCAGCAGCTATTTGTGTCGTTGGGCGTGGTTGACGAGGATTTTTTTGTTGCCGGCGCACCCGCAGCCCAGCTATTCGCAGATCGCATTCATAGGCTAGGGGGTACCACAACATGGCAGGCGCGAACTACACCTACTGATTAAATTGCGCGCATATAAAGGATTTGTGTGGATCAAGTAGTAGATTTCATGCAGGATTTCATTAAAGCCGAACATACAACGCAACTAGCCTTATATACCGACCCCGATGAGGCTGCACTTCGAGCGAAGCTCAACGATCTTGCGACATTCTATGCCGCCAACGTGGAACCCGATGTAAAAGCTCCAGGGATGCGCGATGCGGCGTATTTTAAGCAAGCTAAAAAATCGCTCCCTACGGTTCAGCCGCGTATATTGTTTCAGATCAAGCACTATCAACACCCCAAACTGGGCGACCTGTACCGCTGCTATCTCAGCGAAAATCTGCGGGCTGGTAGCCAAGCCAGTTATTTTGCCAATCTTTATGTGGCCGCGCAGCACGGCAAGTTACAGATTGTGGCGCAGTACCTTATCTGTTTGGATTGTGATGGAATCGGCAAGGTAGACGGCAAGCGTTGCCCAGAGTGCAAAGGCAAAGGGTGGGATTATTTCTACGGCGTGAAAGTCGCCAACCCCGGCGAGTTGGTCGAAGTACGGAAGCTGCATAAGCCTGATAATCCGCAGCAACAGGCTGACTACGAAGCCGAGTAAGGCGACCCCGATGCCCTCGCCCGATCCTGACCGGCTGGCCCAGTTGCAGACGATCCTGGCGACCCCGCCCGGTGACTATGCGACCGGCTGGGCGGATCTATGCCGACTATTGGACACATGGCGGCCGGGAGCAGGGCTGGAGGCGGTGCTGGATCAGGTCGAGGCTGCTATCGCCCATTGGCCGGAGTTCGTGCGACACACTCCGTGGCAGTGGCGTGAGCGCATCCTCACCCGGCCCAATCCCCGCTTGCGCGTGGCCCGCACACTGGACCTCACCTATACCGAACTGGGCGATACAGGCGCGACAACGCTGGCGGCGCTGTCGTTGCTGGCAAACCTGCGTAGTTTGAACCTAGCAAAGACCGGCATCGGCGCGGCCGGCCTAGCCGCGCTGGCCCAGTCCCCCTATCTCACCCAGATCGAGGGACTGACACTCAATTACGACCCGGTCGGCCCGGACGGGGTACGTGCCCTGGCCCACAGTCCCACTTGGGCCGGGCTACAGCACTTGCACTTGAACGACACAGGCTTGGGCGACATGGGGGCGGCGGCGCTGGCGACATCCCCGTACCTGCGGCAGCTACGGCACCTCACTTTAACCTATAATCGTATCACTGCCGTCGGCGTAGCGGCGCTGGCGGCTTCGCCTGTCTTGGGGGCGTTGACCAGCCTATCGTTGGCCGACAATCCGCTGGGCGATGGGGGAGTGCAGACGCTGGCCCAATCGCCGTATCTGGCGCAGTTGACCGGTCTTTCGTTGCAAACCGCCGACTTCGGCGACGGCGGGGCGGTGGCGCTGGCCGAGTCGCCCTACCTGACGCGCGTGACGGAACTGGATCTGCAAGCTAACGCTATCGGCAAGGTAGGTAAAGCCGCCTTGCGCGTGGTGGGCTACCACTATTCCCGCGAAGAACAGGTCTGGCACCGCAAACTGCGCCGGACGCATCAAGCTGCCCCATGACTAGGACCACTAGGAGCGGATAAGGCATTGACGGCAGCACAAACTTCGTTACCGAGCGCATCGTGGTGGCCGGCATCACTTGGCTGGTCAGCCTGTTCAACCCGGCGGGCGCGTTCATCAAAGCCTGCAAAGCGATCTACGACGTGATCATGTTCTTTATCGAGCGCGGCAGCCAGATCATGGCCCTGGTCAACGCCGTCCTCAATTCGGTCTCCGCCATCGCCAGTGGTAGCGTCGGCGGCGCGGCGGCAGCCATTGAGGGGGCCCTCAGTGCCGCCCTGCCCGTGGCGATCAGCTTCC
>JALYUO010000025.1 GCA_030853735.1 Chloroflexota bacterium | reverse complement strand
TGCAGAGTTCTAACTTGGAAAGCCTGTTGGATACGGAGCGCACTGCGCTGCTCACGCAGTACACTGAGGTGGCGCAGGCGGCGCAGGCAGTGCATTCGCAAGCGAAGCCCTTACTGGCGGTGGCCCTTGAAATGGTGCGGCAGTATGACCCGTCTGGCGGTATGGATGGCCTGACTGCCCTGATCGCAACAGCTAAAGAAGCACTTACGGCCTTAACCAGTGCGTGGCAAACGAAGCAGACCCTTGACCGGAAGTTAGGACAGATTGCCCTCAAACCGGACGAGGCACAGCTCTATACGGCGATTCGCCAACTAGTCGGGGCGGGCGATGGGGAAATCGATCTGGCCCAACTGCTGCTGAGTGCCCCGAACCGCCAGGAAATCTGGTCACTGCTACAGGTGCTGTACGATAAGCGCCGGCTGCGGATTAAGATCGCGGCGGTCAGTGGTGATTAGCCTCCACGATGTGCAGGAACTCCTGGTCCGGAGACCGGTGTTGCTGGCGGCTGACCCGTTTGTGCCCATCTGTTTACCGCCGACCGTTACGCTGCTGGCCGACGGGCGTGATCTACTGCGGGAAATCGATGCGCCCCAGCCGCACCCTATTCAGTCAGTGGCGCTATTAGCCGATAGCACCCCCGGCGGGTCACGGTTTGGCCCGTCTGTGCGGGTCGCGCCGCCGACCGCCGCGATCATCAACGCCGGGCTGCCCGCCCGTATGGATTACATCCGTACTGCGTTTCTCCAACAATCTGCCGTCGCCGCCCGGATCACCGCCGCCACGCATATGCATGGCTACGAGACGGTGGTGCTGATGATCGTAGATGGCCTCAGCTATAGCGACGCGGTAGGCTGGCCCTGGCCGACCATGCCGTGTTTTGTGGATGGTCCCTCGATCACCGTAGCGGGCTATCCCAATGTGGTGGGTCAGCCGCCCTTGAGTCGCCGCCTGGCTGAGGTAGGACTGCGGCGGGCCGGCGGCTTCTCCTACTGGGAACGTAGCAATCAGTTGACCAATGCACTGTTCGCCGGCGTGCCGTTGCGGCGGGTGAACCATTTCCCTGCGCTGTTGGAGCAGTTAGGACAGACCTCCCTGCGCGGCACCTACGTGCAGATTGTGCGCGAAGGGCTAGATCGGCTAGCGCACCACCGGCGGGAAGTTACGCCCAGTGAACGCCAAGCATCCGTGACGGAACTTGCCCATAACTGCGAAGCGCTTGCTACGCTGATTCAGGCGCAAGGGCTGCACGGCGCGATCTACCTCACCGCCGATCATGGGTTGCTTTGGAAAGCCGAGCATCTCTTCACGCTGTTGGAGACGACCGAACACCGCCATGCCCGCTATGGGCGGGTGCCACCTGCACCGCCGGAGCGCGCCACTATCTGGCCGTTGGGGGGTCAGTTATACTATTCCTATTACTACCCTTATATCGGAGCGGCGATCCGCGACAACGACGCGGGCGTACATGGCGGCTGCTCCTATGAAGAATCGTTTGTGCCGTTCGTGGAGATCGAGGTCACGCCATGAAATTGTTTCTGGGTAAAGATAGTAAGGGCAATGCCCCCGTCTACTTGGAGATCGGTGGGTCGCGGGCGATGCTGATCTGCGGCAAACGGGGTAGCGGCAAGTCGTATACCATGGGAGTGCTTATTGAGGAGTTGCTCAACGGCAGTGAGCCGGTCATACCCATCGTGATCGACCCTATGGGCATCTATCACACAATGGGTGGGCGCAACGCTTTACAGAGCAACGAGCTGTATGGCTGGGGCTTGGCGAGCCGGGCCTATCGGGTGCGCCTGCTCATCCCCGGTGAGCCGGAACACCTTTATGACCCGGAAGTGCTGGCGGCTATGCAGACTCGCGGCGTAGAAGTTGTACCCTTGCGGCTGAACCCCGCCGACTTGTCGCCGGACGGCTGGTGTGACCTGTTTGGCTTGAACATCAATACCCCTATTGGGATTACGCTGTTCCGCGCCGTACAGCACTTGGCAAAACAACCCGGTTTCCGCATTGCGGATGTGATGCACAATATTGAACTGGACGGTCAGGCGCAGGATGTCAGCAAACAAGCGTTGTTGAATCGGCTGGAAGCCGCCGGTGCATGGAATATTTTTCGCACCAGCAATCAGTATGAACCGATTGACACCATCTTTGAGCCAGGCATCGTCAATGTGGTAGATGTCAGCCGGTTAGAGTCGGGACCGCGCGGCCTACGCAACTTGATCGTGTCGGTTATCTGCCGCAACCTCTTCCGCAAACGTGCCGATGCGCGGCTACGCGAAGAGTTTGGCCTGAACGCCGGTCTGCCACGAGTCTGGTTGACGATTGATGAGGCGCATCAATTTGTGCCGGCAGGCAGCACAACACTGGCGAAAGAGCAGATTATCCGTTGGGCCAAAGAGGGCCGGCAACCGGGCCTGTCGCTGGTGGTGGCAACCCAGCAGCCGTCGGCGGTGGATAACGAAGTGCTATCGCAGTGCGACATTATCCTGAGCCATAAGCTCACCACCAAAGCGGATGTCGCCGCCCTCAACAGCCTTAGTCAGGACTACATGGGCGGTGAGCTACGCACGTTCATCAAACAACTGAACCGCAGCGGCGAGTCCGTGCTAGTGGACGACGAACGGGAGAGTGTGACGCTGCTCAAAATTCGTCCGCGCCAGAGCAGTCATGGCGGCAGTAGTATAACCCCAACGGAACAGGAGCAGATCGATCTGTGGAATCCGTTATAATTCGCACCGCCACCAGCGCCGATCTGGATGCTGTGAAAGCCCTAGCGGATCGGCACAAACGCGACGTAGGCTTTGTTCGCCGGGGAGCCTTACTGGAGTCCATCAATCGCGCCCACGTACTCCTGGCACTAGCGGGTGAAGATCCGGTGGGCTTTGTGCAGTTTCATCACCGCCGTGATGGACAGACGACGATCCATCTCATTATGGTCGCTAGTGAGCATCGGCGGCGCGGAATCGCCGCCCTCCTGCTTAACCAACTGCGTACCGCGTGCCAGGGATTAGGGCAGCAGCGTATTGGTCTCAAGTGTCCCGTTGATCTCAGCGCCAATAGCTTCTATCAGCAAGCGGGATTCACCCTAATTGCACAGGAGCCCGGCAAAATACGGGCACTGAATCTTTGGCAGTTACCTCTATATTGACGTTTAGACTATTGAGGGGCACCGCTATAGACGGTCCCCTTGGGCGGACCCCGTTACTATTCCTAACGCCCAGTCGCCGCGCCCGACGTTACGCCGCTGTTGCGGTGGGGGATGGGTCTGGCGCACCCGCTCCCGTGCCTGGGGCGCGGGGTTTGCGCCCCCGCGCCCCGGCTCGCCCCGGCGGAACCCCTTTATAGACCACCTGATAGCGGGTCGCCGCCGGCACCGCCTGCCCCCGCG
>JALYUO010000949.1 GCA_030853735.1 Chloroflexota bacterium | reverse complement strand
GCCCAGCGCGGCGCGGCGGGCGGGATCGGCCAGCAGCGCAGCGACCCCGGCGGCCAAGCCCAGCACATCGCCCGGTGGCACCAACAGGCCGCTGCTTGCGTCCAGATACTCGGCCACCTGCCCGACGGCGTGGGCGACCGTGGGGATACCGAGCGCCAGCAGATCAAGCAGCTTGACCGGGCATTTGGCGCGGTTGAGCAGCGTGTCACGCATGGGATAGAGCGCCACATCGGCCAAGCCTAGCGTCGCGCCCAGGTCGGCTCCGGTCAGCCAGCCGGTCACGATCACCCGGTTGCCCAGCCCCAGCGCCGCCGCTTGGGCCTGCAAGGCGCGCTCCTCGCCGTGAAAGCCCGCCCCCGCCACTAGCAGGCATAAGTCGGGCCACTGCTGATGTAGGGCGCGCAATACGGCCAACGGCCACTCCAGCGGGAACTCGACAAAGCGTGTCCAGAGCAGCAACACCGGCGCAGTGGGCGGCAGGCCGTAGCGCGCCCGCAGGGCGGCGCGGCGTTGGGGATCGGCGGCGGCAGTCCGCCAGGGATCGTACTTGGCCGCGTCCACGCCGTTGGGCAGGTAGTGGACCCGGCGCGGTGGCACCCCCAGTCCCCAGAGTTGGGTCTGCAAGGTGCGGCTGGCGACCGTCGTTGCGGCGGCCCAGCGCGGCAGGGTCGTCTCTTGCCACTGGAACAGCAGCCGTTGCGCCGCCGAATAGCCGGCGACGCGATTCCAACCGCCGCGCCCCTCCCAGTCGTCCGTATCCAGCACCCACGGCGTGCCGCGTAGGGTCAGCGCCAGCCCGGCCAGCCCGGCGTAGGCTTTGGGCTTGAACAGATGGATCACGTCAGGTCGGTCGCGCAAGGCAGCGCGCAGCAAGGCCGCCGGCCAGCCGACTAACCCCCCACCGGGCACCCGCAGGCGCGGTGCGGCCAGTTCCACCACCTCCACGCCGCCGGCCACCCAGCGCCGCCCCGCCGGGTCCGCGCCCGGATCATCCCACGGCGGCACGATCAGCCGCACCTGATGGCCGCGCGCCGCCAGCGCCTGGCCCAGCGGTAGCGCCCGCCCGCTCGTCGTGCCTTTTGGCTGTAGCCCAAACGGCGCGATCAACGTGATGCGGAGTGCGGAATTAGATCGAGTCATGGGCAAGTCACCAAGCGTGTGTAGCTGTAGATCCGCAATTCATTGCGCTCCGTCTGGGCGGGGCCATACCGGACGACAACACGGAGACACGGAGGCACGGAGTACGCGATAATGATTATATGGTAACAGTTCAGGCTGCTGTTGAAAGGGAGAACCTTGTCATTCTGAGCGCAGCGAAGAATCGGTCGCCCTACCGCGATGTTCCAGGCAAGCAACTCACTAGCGCCGGAGTACACCTGCGCTGAGACAGGCACCCACCCCAACCGATTCTTCGCTGCGCTCAGAATGACAGCTTCCCTAGCTATCTCCGTGCCTCCGTGTCTCCGTGGTGGCCGTAACCCCGGTCAGCGTCGGCATACGCGCTCCAGCCGCCCAGATATTCGCGCAAGCGGCCGTCTTTCATCTCCCAGATGCGGTCTACCACGCGGTCCAAGAAGTAGCGGTCGTGCGAAATGACCACCACCGTACCGCTGTAGTCGGCCAGCGCCTGCTCCAACACCTCGGCGGAGGCGATGTCCAGGTTGTTAGTCGGCTCATCCAGCAGCAGGCAGTTGGCCCCGGTGAGCATCAGGCGCGCCAATTGCACGCGGGCCTTTTCGCCGCCGCTCAGGGTATGGATCGGGCGGCGGCAGGCTTCGTAGCTAAACAGGAAGCGGCCCAACATTCCAATCGCCTGCTGCTCATAGAGCGGCCCGTCGGCGCGCAGCGTATCCAGCGGCGTGGCGTTGGGGTCCAGCGTCTGGTGTTCTTGCGCGTAGTAGCCCAGCCGAATGCTCGGCCCGATCCAGACCGCGCCCGCGCTCGGCTCCTCCTCGCCCAGGATCAGCCGGAACAGCACCGATTTGCCCGCTCCGTTGGGGCCGACGATGCCGATGCGGTCGCCGTGGCGCACCAAGCCGGCCACACTGTCCAGCACCGACACGGAGCCGTGCCCATTCCCGGCATAGGTTTTGCCCACATCGCGCAGTTCGATCACCTTTTGCCCGCCCCGTTGCGCGGCCCGCAGCTGAAAGCCGATCCTGCGCCGTTCCAGCACCGGGCGCTCCACCTTGTCCATGCTGTCGATCTGGCGCTGCTTGTTGCGGGCCTGCTTGATATGCCGCTCGTCAATGACCATGCTGGCCCACAGCTTGAAGCGGGCGACCGCCTCTTCCAGGTGCTTTATCTCTTTCTGTTGGGTCACATAGTCTTGCTGCTGGCGGGCCAGGGCCAGCTCTTTTTGCACCGCGTAGGCCGAATAGTTGCCGTCCCACAGGGTCAGCCGCCCGTCTAGCAGTTCAGCGATGCCTGTCACGGTGTTATCCAGCAGGTAGCGGTCGTGCGAGATGATCACGACGGAGCCGGGGAAGTCGCGCACGACGGCTTCCAGGAACGCTTTGCCGGTCAGGTCCAAGTGGTTGTCGGGTTCGTCGAGCAGCAGCAGGTCGGGGCCGCTCAGGATGCAGCGGGCCAGGTGGGCCAGTTTGCGCTGCCCGCCGCTCATGCCCGGCAACGGCTCTTGCCATTCTGCGGCGCTGAAGCCGAGGCGTTTGAGCAGGCCCGTTGCTTCGTTCAGCAGGCGCGGCCCACCTTTGGTCTCATAGGTGTCCAGCAGCCGGCTTTGTTGCTCCACCAGCGCGTCCCAACGGTCAGGGTCGGCCAGCGTCGCCGGATCGGTGAACGCGGCTTCCACCGCCGCTAAATCGGCTTCCAGCGCGGCCAAATCAGGGCGGGCTTCCAGCGCGACCGACAGCGGCGTACTGCCCTCCGCCGCCGGCACCTCCTGCGGCAGCAGCGCGATCCGCAGCCCTTTGCGCGCCACCACGTTGCCCGCTTCCACCGGCTCGCTGCCGGCCATCACCTTCAGCAGGCTCGACTTGCCCGCGCCGTTCGGCCCGACCAGGCCGACGCGCACGCCTTCGTCCAGCGCCCAACTCAGATTCTCGAACACGGCGCGCGTGCCGTAAAACTTGCCCACTCGATCCAGATTGAGTAACAACATCGCCTATTCTCCCCCTGGTGGGAGCCGACGGATTCGACCAATCCGAGCGAGGCTACTGTAGCACACCGGCGCGACGCACGCAAGCCGGCGGGCAACAAAAACGCCGCAGGCCCAAACTGGCCTCCGGCGCACTTCCACCCACTCTAGTGGATTATGTCAACCGCCAAAAGGACGCAGCTCTCCCCGGCGGTCCAGCGTAACACCTTCTTTGCCGATATACTGCGAACGGGGCATGAGTCAAGCGTCCTTTCTAATAGTTGAGCATATCATAGCACAGATCGCACCCCGCCGCCATCGGTCTTGCGACGGATACGCGCCGCCCCAGGCACAAGCCCACGACTCACAACCCACGGCTCACAACCTACGGCTCACGGCCCACCGCCCACGGCTCACGGCTCACCGTCCGCCGCAACAGGAGTAGCAGAGACATGGTGGTAGACATGGCGCAGGAGACGCAGGAGCGCGCAGCGAAGCCGACGGCGCGGGAGACGGTGGTCGTGGCGCTGGGCGGCAACGCGATCAAGGCGGCGGGCGACCGGGGCACCAGCGCGGAGCAGTTCCGCAATGTGCAGCAGGCGGCGGAGACATTGGCTGAACTGGTGGCGCGCGGCTACCGACTGGTGATCACGCACGGCAACGGGCCGCAGGTGGGCAGCTTGCTGATCCAGCAGGCGGCGGGGGCGGCCCAGGTGCCGGCCATGCCGATGGACGTGGCCGGCGCGATGACGCAGGGCTGGATCGGCTATATGATCAGCCAGTCGCTCCGCAACGCCCTGCTCCGGCGGGGCCATCCGGCGGCGCGGCGCATCGCCACGGTCGTGACCCAGATGATCGTGGACCGCGCTGATCCGGCTTTCCAGAATCCCAGCAAACCGGTCGGTCCGTTCTTCAGCGCCGAGGAAGCCCAGACCATGCGCTATGCTGGAATGCGGCTGGTCGAAGACAGCGGGCGCGGTTGGCGGCGCGTGGTCGCCTCGCCGCAGCCGCAGGCGATTGCCGAAATTGATGCGATTTGCGCCATGCTGCGCGACGACATGATCGTGATCGCGGGCGGCGGCGGCGGCGTGCCGGTGATCGCGGAAGCCGACGGCACGTTGGTGGGCGTGGAGGCGGTGGTGGACAAAGACTTGGCCGGGGCGTTGCTGGCGCGGCAAGTGGGAGCTACGCAACTGCTGATCCTGACCGACGTGGAGCAGGTTGCGCTGGACTTCCACCAGCCGACGCAGCGCAACCTGGCCCACATGACCCCCGCCGAAGCACGCAGCTATCTAGCTGCCGGCTATTTCGCCAAAGGCAGCATGGGGCCGAAAGTGCAGGCCGCGCTCGATTTCGTGGAGGCCGGTGGGCGGCAGGCGATCATCACCCAACTGTTGCGCGTGCTGGCGGCGCTGGCCGGCGAGACGGGCACCGTGGTCAGCGAGTAGGCAGTAGGCAGTAGGCGGTAGGCAGGAGCCGCTGGCCGGCGCCGCGCTTACGGCGCGTGGTCGCTCGTGACGAGGGCGAAGGCGAGGCCGTCGTAGCCTTTGCTGCCCACTGTCTGGAGGATGGTCGCCGTTACGCGCGGTTCGGCGGCCAGCGCCGCATTGAATTGGCGCACGCCTTGCACGTTGGGGTCGGGGTGGGCGGCATCCACCACGCCGCCGTTGCGTACCACATTGTCGGTGATGATCAGGCTGCCGCGTCGGGTCAGTTGGAGCGCCCAGGCGAAGTAGGCGGTGGTGTTGGGCTTGTCGGCATCAATAAACACCAGGTCGAAGGGGCCAAGTCCCTCGGCAGCCAACTGCGGTAGGGTGTCCAACGCCTTGCCCAGCCGCACCTCCACCACATCGGACAGGCCCGCGTGGGCGATATTGGCGCGGGCCACGGCGGCGTGTCGCTCATCGGCTTCCAGCGTGATCAGGCGGCCCCCGGCCGGCAAGGCGCGGGCCAGCCAGATCGTGCTATAGCCGCCCAGCGTGCCGATCTCCAAGATCGTGCGCGCCCCATGCGACAGCGCCAGGATATGCAGCAACCGCCCCTGATTGGGCGCGACATTGATCGGCGGCAGCCCCGCCGCCGTGCTGGCCTGGAGCGCCGCCTCCAGCACCGGGTCGGCGGGGATCAAGAGGTCGGTGATGTAGTGGTCTACGGCGGTCCATTGTTCCTGGCTCATAGCTCCTCCTTCGCGGCGGTGGTCCCGTCGCACGCGATATTTGTCTACGGTACTGCCCAGCGCAGCACCACGCAATCATGCCCGGCGATGTCTACACGCAGACCGTCCGGCTGGGCCCGCACTTGGCTATCATCTCCGGCAAAAATCAACTGCGGCACCCCGCCCATCCCTGCCGCTGAGGTAAAGCCGAGCGTGCCGTGTTGGTCGGCAGGCAAGCGGTTGATCAGGAACAGCAACCCGCCGCCGGGGAAGGGCCGGTGGCTGACCTCGATTTCCAGGCCAGGGCTGAGGCGGAACGGCGGGATAAGTTGGTGGTCGGCCAGCAGACGGGTCCAGAAGGTGCGAATGTCCTGCCGCTCGGTGGGCGTGAGGCGGTAGTATTGCGGTGTGAACAGGCTGCCGCCGGGCATCGTGCCGATCATCGTGCTGCTGCCCCGGCCCACGCGCACCGTATAGCCCGCTGCTTGGCCGCCGGCAGTCCAGCGGGCGCGCTTTGGCGCTAGGCGGTAGGTCTGGCGCATATAGTCGCCGCGCACGATTTGGCCTGCCCTATCCTGCAACTCCGTCGCGGCTTGCGGGGTGTAGAACAGCGCCGAGAGCGGTTCGTTGGCATCCAGGGCGTGCCCGCCGGTCGGGTGCAGCGCGTGCAGACGGCGGCGTTGCCACAGGCCATATTTCACGATGTAGGTCCAGCCCAGGTAAGCAAAGGCCGGCAATCGCCCCAAGAACGCCGTGCGGCGCACCGGCACGGGGTAGAGGCGGCGCGTATCCAGGGGCGTGCCCGTCAACGTGCGGCGCGGCGTGCGCCCGCAGGTGATCAGATGTCCACCTTGTTCCACATATCCCCGTACTAACCCATAAGTAGCCACCGCCAGCAAGCCTTTGCTGGGCAGGACTAAAGTAGTGCAAGCGGCGAGATCGGCGGGCGTGGCTGTGTCCAGGTTGATCAGACGCAAGGCCGGCCCATAGCCCGCCGCCAGCAGCGCCGCATACAGGCCAAACGCGCTCATCACCAACGCCAGCACGCGCACCGGGTCTTGCTGCCCGATAATAGGCAGAAAGTCGTCGCTTGTGAAGCGAAAATCAGGGAAATGGAACGCGAAGCCCAACACCGCCCCACCGCCCGTAGGAGGGGGCTGTGTCCCCCGAAAGTGAGCGGTAGGAGGGGGCTGTGTCCCCCGAAAGTCTGCCCCTGGCGGATCAGCGGCGACGAGATCCGCTGCATACTGCCGCATAAACGCCAGCAGCTGGGTCATCTCGGCGTGGCGCGGGCCGGGCTGCCCGGTGGCATCTAGCACCGTCGCATAGCCATAAGGATGACCGTCGGGTTCGCTGCCGTCATGGGCTACATAGAGGCTGAAGCCCTGCATCCCCTGCGCCAGATTGCCCATCACATTGTTCCGCAGCGCCAAATCGCCGGCGCGGCTGCGCGGATCGGGCCAGCCCGCGCCCAGTTGCCAGCACAGCAACGGCAGATGGGGCGGCGTGATGGCGCGGAAATAGGCGGGCGCACAGGCGCTGCCCCACGGATAGTCGGTCGCGGTCGGCCGGCCGCTCGTCTTGACCCACACATCGTAGCCCGGCAGATCTGACACGCCCGCCGCGATCTTGTAGGCCGGGTTGATCGGCGGGATGAAGTTGGCGCTGTCGTTATGGGTTAGCGGCACCGGCACCCCGGCGGCGCGGGCGGTATCGCGTAGCCAACAGAGGTACTCGTTGATCCAGTCTTCGAGGAAGCGCGTCCACTCTTGCAGCAGTCCCCGGCGGAACGGTCGGCGCGGCGGCTCGATGGCGGCAAAGTCGCGGTAGCGGCTGCCCCAGGCGCGGTTGAGCGCATCCAACGTGTCGTATTCGGCGGCCAACCAGGCGTGGAAGCGGGCCAGCGTGTCGGGGTTCCAGTCCCAGCGGCCAGGGCCGCCGGCATAGAGCAGACCCGTCTCGTTGTCCAGTTGCCACGCTACTACGGGATCGTTCCACACCTCGGCTAGGGCCGTCGCCACAGCGCCATACCAGCCCGCGACCGCCGCCCGGTACTCCGGGTGGCTCAGGCTGTAGGCCGCCCAATACGCGCCGCCCACCGCTTTGCCGCGTGGCCCCTGCATGAGGGCGGTGGGGATCTGCG
>JALYUO010000946.1 GCA_030853735.1 Chloroflexota bacterium | reverse complement strand
CCCTGAAGGGAGAGGGGGAGCGAGGCGGACTCTGATCTAAGTCACGATGAAACCCAGCACTGCGTAGACTCCCCCTCTCCCTTCAGGAGAGGGGGTGGGGGGGTGAGGTCGGCGACGCTACTTCTGCGCCAGCACTGCGTAGACTCCCCCTTCCTTCGTAGGGAAGGGGGGGTGAGGTCGGCGGGCGCTACTTCTGCGTCAGCGCGGCTAAGAGGGCGGCGCGGCCAATGGGCACGGCGACGCGGCTGCCTTCGCCGCCTTCTTCGACCATCGCGGCCACGGCGTACTGCGGGTGCGCCTTGTCCTGGCCCGCGATGCCGATAAACCAAGCGTGCGAGGTGCCGTTGCGCCCGGTTTCGGCGGTGCCGGTTTTGCCGCCGACCGCATAGCCGGGGATGGCTGCGCCACTGGCCCAGCCCTTTTCGACCGAGGTGAACATCATGCTGGTCAGTGTAGCGGCGCTGGCCGGCGAGATGGCGCGGCCCAGCGTTTGCGGTTGGGTTTCCAGCACCACGCCGCCGCTCGGATTGATCACCCGTTGCACCAAGTAGGGTTGTGGCAGTTCACCGTTATGGGCGACGGTGGCGGCGACCATCGCCATCTCGAACGGCGTGGATTGCACTTGGCCCTGACCGTAACTGGTGGCGGCAATGCCGTTGGGGGTCGCCAGGAAGGCTGGGTCGCCCAGCCGGCTGGTGTCCACGCTCACGCCCAGCGCGGGATTGTTCGCGTTGTAGTCGGTCCCGAAGCCGAACTTGCGCGCATACTGCACCAGCGGGTCCGGTTTGATGGCGTAGACGGCGAGTTCGGCGAAGACCACGTTGAGCGACCACTGGTAGCCTTCCATCAGGGTGAAATGGGGGTCGGGGTGGCCGGCGGGGCGGCAGGTGGAGCAGTCTACGTGGCGGTAGCCGCCGGCTTCCACCTGAATGCTGCCGGTGTCGGTGAACACGGTCTGCGGGGTGGCTTCGCCCAGGTCGAGCGCGGCGGCGGCGGTGATCGTCTTGAAAGTGGAGCCGGGTGGATAGAGACCCTGTGTGGCGCGGTTGAGCAACGGCAAATCGGGCCGTTTTCTCTCGTCGGCCACGCTGCCCCAATAGCTGATGATGCGCCGGCTCTCGGCATCCCAGTCGGCGTTGGGGTTGAAGGCCAGCCCGTTGGGATCGAAATGCGGGTACGTGACGAGGCCCAGCACCGCGCCGGTCGGGATGTCAAGCACAACCACCGCGCCCTTGCGCTGGCCGAGGGCCGCTGTGGCCGCACGCTGCACGTCGGGCCGCAGCGTCAATTGCACATCGGAGCCGACGATGGGCCGGTGTAGGATGCTGTTCTCCTGATCCACCAGGGGGTTCGTGCCGGTTTGGCCGCTCAGATAGCTATCGTAGCGCGCCTCCAGCCCGCTCACGCCGTAGATCGTGGGGTTGTAGTAGCCCGCGAGGTAGCCGGTGTCGGGGTTGGGGTAGGTGCGCTGGGTGTAGCTATCGGAGTAGACTGTGCGCCCGGCGATTTCGCTGCCCGCCGCGTCCAGGATGCGCCCGCGCTGCACGCGCAGGTCGCGCGACAGTAGGCGCGGGTTTTGCAACGAGTCGCTGCCCGGCTTCAACTGATCGTCGGCGATGGTGCGGGTGAACGTGATCGTGCCGTTAGGTCGCACCAGTTGCGTTTCGCGCCGGAACACGCCGGGGCTGATCTGCACCGTATCGTTGATGACCTGACTGTGGACGATGGCATCGGCCTGGGCCACTTGCTGGCGAAACAGATGCGCGCCCAGCGTGAGGAAGCCGGCCAGCAGGAAGCCGGCCAGCAGTTGCACGCTGCGGCTGAAGGCGGCTTGACGGGCCGCTTCGCGTTCATCGGGCGTGCCGAGTCCGGCTCCGGCGGGACGAGTACGCGGACGCGGCACCAAGCTGAGGATCAGATACAGCAGGCAGACAAAGATAATGCCCAACGCCGAAAGCCACAGACCATCGGAGGCCAGAATCGCCCCGGCCAGCGCGATCCCGGTGGCCGTGAGCAGAACCAGTGGGCGCAAAAAGCTGTGTAAACTATCCATGGTGGGCCTCAGCGCGTTTCGGCTTCTTCGTCCGCGTCTTCGTCCTCGATCTCATCGAGGTCGCTTTCGAGGAAGACGAGGTCAATGCGGCTGTTGAGCAGCACTTCGCAGTCGCAACTCGCGCCCTGTGCGCGCAACAGGCCGAAGATATGCGGGGCCATCGCGCTCTGGCCGTGGCGTTGCAGCACGGCTTCGGTTAGCCGAAAATCGTTGGCGCAACCCTCGATCTGCTCGGTGGCGGGATTGATGCTGATCTGTTCCGCCAGCGCCTCCATCAACGTCTCGCTGCTTGGCTCCTCCGTCGGCTCGATAAACGCGCTGCCGTCGTTGGTGTAGTTGCGCGGATCGGGGTGCTGATAGTGTGGTAATAGTTCATCCATTGCGGGTCTCCTCTGTTCGTGGGCCGTGGGC
>JALYUO010000941.1 GCA_030853735.1 Chloroflexota bacterium | reverse complement strand
TGTATCAAGTTGAATCGGCTGTTGGGCAAGGCGAAGTTCTTGCAGATCAAGGCGCTCGCCTTCCCTAACTAGCACATCGCCCTAATAATCATCCTGACCCCTTTCGTCAGGACATCGCCAACGATTTAAGGTATCTACTGGAGTTTCGGCGGGAGGCCGATTACAATGACTTTATGGCCCCACGGGTGCTTGCGCGCAACACAACAATCGGCCTACAACTAGCCACCCACCTGCTCGCCAAGCTGACGCGGTTGTGATCGCCGCAAGAGAGGAGTAACGCCATGAGTTATGCTTACCAGACTGTCCCCCTCATGGACCGGGAGCAGTTAGCCCAATGGTACTCATTAGACGCAGCCGGCGAAGCAGCCGCCTTCCTGGACACGCACCCTGCGCTCACGCCCCTGCTGCTCGCAGCGTACCCAGTGCTGGTCCAGCATTTCCCACAGGGCGAAATGTCGCTCCGCGTTACCCATGATCCCGAAGGCTGGGACTGGTCGGAGCTAGTCGCCGCCATCAATCCAGGTTGCGAACCCACCGAGGCACTAGAGCGGCTTGAGCAGTTTGATCAAGCCTGGGAGTCAGCCGGCCTAGATCAAGCGCAAGGCGTACTCTTTTTCCATGTTGAGTACCGATGAGTTTTAACTGGGCAGAATACTTGGATCTCGCCTACGAACTGGTAAACATCCCCACGATGAATCCGGCAGGGCGAGAAGCGCATCAACGGGCGGCAATGAGCCGGGCCTACTATGCCGCCTATAAAATTGCGTTGAACATAGCACAAACCAGCGATCAGTATGTGGCAACGTCTGGTGTGAGCGTGCATCGTGCCCTAGTTGCTCATTTTCGCGCTACTACTGACCCACGCCGCCAAGATGTAGCCAAGAACTTGGAGCGGTTACTGGAATACCGCCGAGCAGCCGATTACAACGATTTCATTGCACCAAAGCTGATCGCACGGGACACCGCAATGGGTCTACAACTAGCCACCCACCTGCTCGCCAAACTGGCGCGGTTATAGCGCTACCACAGGAGAAAACGCAATGGAAACACTTTGGTCGCCCTGGCGCATGGCTTATATCAGCGGCACGCCCGCGCCCGATAGGGGCGGTGGGACGGGCGGCGGCGCTGCCGAAGATGGGCAGGAGCCGGATGCGGCGGCGGGGGCCACGCCGGAGGCGGCAGGCTGCATCTTCTGCACCAAGCCCGCCGCCGGGCCGGGCCATGACCGCGCTAACCTGCTGCTGTGGCGCGGGGAACACGCCTTTGTCATCCTCAATCTCTACCCCTATAATTCGGCCCACCTGATGGTGGTGCCCTACCGCCACCTGCACGATGTGACGCGGCTCACAGCCGCCGAATGTGCCGAGATCATGGCCCTGTTCCAGCGCATGGTGGCCGCGCTGGCGGCGGAGTATGGGCCGCAGGGCTTCAACGCGGGCATGAACCTGGGCGAAGTGGCCGGGGCCGGTATCGCCGACCACCTGCACCTGCACGTCGTCCCGCGCTGGGCGGGCGATACCAATTTCATGCCGGTGGTCGGCCAAACCAAAGTGCTGCCCGAAGCCCTCGAACAGACCTACGACCGCCTGCGCCGCCGCCTGCTGAGGGCTGAAGGTTAAGGCTCCACGCGCGCGATGAACAGCGTCACGTCGTCTTGCGCGTCGCCGGCGGCAAAGGTATGCACGCGGTCTACGATGTCTTCCACCAACAGGCGCGGGTCTACTTCGCAGGGCGTGGCGCGCAAGAGAGCTTCCAGGCGGTCAAAGCCGAACAGTTCGCGGCCGGCGTTCATGGCCTCCACGATGCCGTCGGAGAACAGCACCAGCAGGTCGTCGGGGCCAAGCGTCGCGGCGGCGGGGTCTACCAGCACCTCCGGGTCGGCCCCCAGCGGCAGGCCGCTTTGGTCGAGGCTGTCCAGTTGCCCAGCGGCCCGCCGGATATAGGGATAGAGATGACCGGCGTTGCCGTAAACCAAGCGGCGGGTGAGTGGGTCATAGAGCGCGTAGAAAAAGGTCATCAACTGACCCTGCATATACTCGTTTGCCAGCGTGTTCAGCGCCCGCAACACAGCTAGGGGCTGCGGGTCATTGGCAACCTGCGAGAGCAGCGCCGTCTTGATCATCGCCATCAACATGACCGCCGAGGTGCCTTTACCGGTCACGTCGCCCAGCGCCAGGGCCAGCCGCCCGTCCGGCAAGGCTACCACATCGTAGTAATCACCGCCCACCTCCATCGCCGGCTGGCAGAGGCCGTGCATCCAGAGGCCGCCCGCGTGCCGCGGCATGGCCGGCAACAGTTGGCGTTGCGTGGCGCGGGCCGTCACCAGTTCGCGGGCCATGCGCGTGTTTTCGGCCACCAGTTGGTCCTCGAAGGCGCGGCGCTCCTCGAATAGGCGGGCATTTTGCAGGGCCACCGCCACTTGGTTGGCAAACACCTGGAGCAACTGCTGCTCGTGGTTGGCGAAGGCGCGTGGCCCGTAGCCGTTGACAAACAGCACGCCCATGCTGCGCTCGCCCACGCGGATCGGCACCGCCACCAGTGAACGAATGCCCTCATCCAGCACCGCCGGGTTCATATTCGGCTCGCTGGTCGTGTCGGTGACGGTCAGTGGGCGACCGGAGCGCATCACGCTGTCAGTCAGGCCGCCGGGCCGTACCGTGCTGCTGAAGGTAGACAGTTCCAACTGCCCGCCCGCGCGGCTCCAACAGCGCACATTCAGCGAGTTCGCGCCGTCCGCATCCAGCAGCAAGATGCCGCTCGAATGGGCATCTAGCAGGCGGATCGCCAAGCGCACCGCCTCCTCCAGCAGCGCGGTCGTGTCGAGCGTGGCGGTCAGGCCCAAGCCCACCGCTTGCAACGAGGTGACATCGCGCAGGCGGTGGGTCTCCTCGTCGAACAGGCGCGCGTTCTGGATGGCGACCGCCGCCTGGGTGGCGAAAATGCGGATCAGTTGCTGCTCCTGCGGGCCAAAGTGCCGGGCCGTGGTGTGCAGAATATACAGCACGCCGGCCAAGCGGCTGCCCGCCCGCAACGGCACCCCCGCCCCCGACTGGTAGCCTGCCCGCTGGAGCGCCGGTCCCCAGGTGGGGTCGGTAGCGGCATCGGGCACCAAAACCAGCCGGTCAGCGGCCAGGATCTGGTCATCCCAGAATTGAAATTGCGCCGGGGGAAAATGCTGTACGAGCAGGCTGCCGTCCGTTTGCTGCACCCGCACGGCCCCACTAGGACTACGCGGGTTCAACGGATCTTCGCGCAGCACCACCGCGCTGGCCGCCGTATCGAATAGGCGCACCGCCGCCCGGCCCACTTCGCTGATCAAGGTAAGCGGATCGAGCGTGGCGGTCAGGCTCACCCCGATCTCTTGCAGGCGCGTCAACTCGCGCAGCCGGGCGCGCTGCTCGGCAAAGAGGCGGGCGTTTTCCAGCGCCACCACGGCCTGATTGGCAAAAATCTCCAGCGTCTCTATCGTGGTGCGCGACGGGATCTGGCGGTCTACCGGATCGTCTACCGACAGCACGCCCACCAACTGGCCGTCTTTGCCGCGCAACGGCACCAGCAGCAAATCGTCGGGGTGCCACTCGCCTTCGCCCCGCAGGTCCAAGTCGGGCCGATGATAATGCTCCATCTGCGTGACGATGTTGTAGACATGGCTGATGTAATACGATTGGCTGATTTGGAAGCGCGGGTTCATCAACAGCACACCCTCAGCGTAGGGCGAAGGGTGCGCTGCGAGTCGCGCCCACACCTCCGCCGTCAGTCCGGCGGAGGCGACCCGCTGGAAGTGGGGCGGCGGGCCGGGCCGGTAGAGGCTCAGGATGGCGATGTTGAAGCCGAGGCTGCTACGTACCCCATCGGCCACCCGTTGCAGCACCTGCTCCACCGACAGGTCAGCGTTCAGCGCATTGCCGATGTTGAGGATGGCCGCCAGATCGCCCGCGCGGCGCACGAGGATTTCGTTTTGGCGGCGTTCGCGGTCGTAGCGGCGGGCGTTGTCCACGGCTAGCGCGGCGTGTTCGGCCAAGTGTTCGATAAAGTCCACGATCTCGACGGTGAAGCCGGCGGGATCGCTGCTTTCCAGGCTCAGAAGGCCCAGGATCTGCCCGCTACGGCGCACCGGCACCACCAATTGCGCCCGGATCTCCGGCAACACCACAATATAGTCTGGGTCGCGCTGCACATCCGTCACCAGCACGGTGCGATCTTCGCGCAGGGCACGGCCCAGCAAGCCCTGGCTGATCGGCAGGGGCGCGTCCAGGTAGGGAGCCAGCACCGCCGGCGGGTAGCCGACATGACCCAAAATGTGCAAGCCCTGCGCGGCAGGGTCGAACAGCGCCATCACGCCCGCCTGCATATGGGTGGTCTCCACGGCGCGGGCCACCACAATGCCGATCACGCGGCGCAGATCCAAGTTGGCGTTGAGCAGGCGGGCGATCTCTTCCAGGGCCGACAATTCGGCCACCCGCTCGGCGATGCGCGCTTCCCGTTCGCGCAGCAGCAGCGCGTTTTCCAGCGTGCCCGCCACCTGGTTCGCCACGCTGCTCAGGAACTGCACCTGTTCGTGGCTGT
>JALYUO010000933.1 GCA_030853735.1 Chloroflexota bacterium | reverse complement strand
CTACCAGGGCGCGCTGGTCGCCGCCCGCCGCCGCTTGGCGGCGGTGATCGCCGCCGCCCGCGCCGCCGGCGATTTGACCAGCCTCAGCGCGGCGACCACGTTCCTGGGCGAAGTGGCGCTGGAACTTGGTGATACGGCTCTGGCCGAGCAGGCACTACGCGAGGCGATCCCGATTGGGGATCGCGGCCTGGGCTGGGGGTCGGTGCTGCCGCGCTGCTTGCTGGTGGCGGTCCTAGCCCAGCGCGGGCACGTCGCCGAGGCGACGGATCTGCTGGCGGCGGCCACCCAGGCGGCGGAAGGTGCAACCGATTACTATGCGCTAGAGGCGCTGGCGCTGGCCGAAGCCCGCTTGGCGGCCGCCGCCGGGCAGCCCGCCGCCGCAGCGGCCGCCTACAGTACGGCGGCGGCGATTGAAAGCCGCCTGGGCCTGCGCTGGTATCGGGCCCGCACACTGGCCGAATGGGCGACTTGCGTGACCCCGCCGGCCACTGTAACCGCCGACCGCCTGCGGACCGCAGCACTAGATCTCTTTACCGCCATCGGGGTGCCCTATTACGCCGCGCAGGTGCAGCGATCCCTGGCGACTCCGGCGACCCCGGTCCCATAATTGACGATGCACGTTTCCGCTGCGGCGGCGGCGGTCGCCTCGCTACGCGGCGATCTACATCTTTCGCCCGATTTTGCCGCTACTCCCCTGAATCGGCGGCGCAAACCGAACGCCGGGCCGCCCGATATGGTACATTACATACAATGATCCAACCCACTCTCAGCCATTTGGAAGCGGCCGGCCTGATTCGCGCGGCCGCCGACAGCGCCGAACCCGCCTACAGCTTCCGCCACGCGCTGGGGCAAGATGCCGCCTACGCCTCGCTGTTACGGGCCGACCGGCGGCGACTGCATCGCGCCGTGGGCGAGACGTTGGAGACGCTCTATGCCGACACGACGGCGGAATGGGCGGCGGTGTTGGCGCACCACTTCCACGCGGCGGCTGATCCACGGGCATTGGCCTATTTCACGCAAGCGGCTGACCAGGCGCTGGGCTTGTTCGCCAACCGCGAAGCGGAAGGCTACTATCGCACCGCGCTGACCCTGGACGCGCCGCCGACCATGCAGGCGCGGCTGCTGACCGGGTTGGCGGCGGCGCTGGCCGGGCAAAGCCGCCTGGAGGCCGCCGTCGCGAGCTGGCGCACCGCGATTGCGATGTACCAGACTCTGGGCGACGGCGATATGGCGGCGGCTTTATATGCGCGGGCCGGGCGGGTCACTTGGGAAAGCGGCGATCCGCCGGGCGATCTGGCCTTGTGCCAAGAGGGGTTGGCGGCCACGGCGGCGGTCGGCGACGGCCGAGGGCGGGCCGCGTTGCTGCATGAACTGGCGCGCGCCTTACACTTTAATGGGCGCGCCGCCGAAGCCCTGCCGTTGTGCCGCCAAGCGTTAGCCTTGGCCGAGCGGCTGGGCGACCAGGAAATCGCCGCCGACATTTGGATAACGTTGGGCATTATGCCGTCTACCACGGCCGCCGAGCAGAAGGCGGCGCTGGCTCAGGCGGTGGCGCTGGCCGCAGCCGCCGGCACCCCGTTCACCCTGTTCCGTGCCCACTTCAACTTGGGCCACATGAGCCAGGTGTGGGGCGATGTGCGCGCCGGGCGCGACCACTATCGCTTGGCCTATCACGCGGTCCGGCCTACCGGTATGGCGGCGCGTGAACTATTCGCCTTGACCAATATGGCCGAAGTGTCGCTGCTGTTGGGCGATTTTGCCACCGTTGAAACGCTGCTGCCCCTGATGCACACCCTCAGCCGCACGGTCGGCGGTATGACGACGGCGACGCTGCAGCTACAGTGTGTGGAGGCGCGGCTGGACCGCTATCGCGGCGTGTTGCGCCCGGCCCTGGCCCGGCTGTTGGTTCTGCTGGATCAAGATCGGCTACGGGGCGACATTCAGACCGCCATCACGCAAAATCAACCCGTCGCCGAAATCTTGTTGGAGCAGGGCGATACTGCGCCGGCTATCGTCTTGCTGGAAGAGGCGGTGACGGTGGGCGAAGCCGCGCTGTGGGACAACGTGGCGAACCGCGCGACGCTGGCGGGTGCCTACGCGCAGGCCGGACGCATCGCCGACGCGCAAGCGTGTTGGGCTATCGCCGCCACGCAGGCGGGGCCGTCGCCCAATCCGCTGGCCGCCTACTACTTGGCTTATAGCGCCGCCCGCTTGGCCTGTGCGGCCGGTGATCCGGCGGCGGCCTTGCTGCACTACGCCCAGGCCGTCGCCCGGCTGGCCGCGTTGGGGATGCCCTGGTATCAAGCGCGCCTGCTGACCGAGTGGGCGGCGACGCTGAGTGCGCTGGGCGGCGCGGCCGGTTGGGCCCAGGCGGCGGCCTTGCTGACGGAGGCCGCCGCGCTTTTTGACGCGCTGGAGGTGCCGTATTATGCCACCCAGGCGCGGGCGCAACGGGCGGCGCTACCGGCTGGGGTGCCGGCGGGCGTGGGCGCGTCATGACCGCTGCGGCCGGATCGCTGGTGGTGCTGTGGCGCATCGTGGCCTGCCAAGCCCAGGTTGCTCACGCCCAGGTGGATGCCCGTGCCGCAGTCGTGACGGCGGCGGCCCCGCGCCAGATCGCCGCCAGCGCCGCGTCGTTGCCGCCCGACGACCGCTGTGCCGCCTTCCTCGCCCTGCCGTTGGTGCGGGCGGTGCATGATCTTTGACGACCGTAATTATATGGAGCAAGAAAGGGACGAGTGGAGTCGGACTGTGGGAGCGGCCTCCCGGCCGCGAGGATCTGCCCCTAGCTCCTTTATCAGGGATGGCGATAAGGTAGATCGCGGTGGAGCAAGCTAATCGCGGCCGGGAGGCCGCTCCTACAGTTCCCTGTCGCTCCAATGCGGCCGGTTGATGAGCGACCGCCTAAGCCCTCCTATCTCCGAGTCGCCGTGTTGCCGTCCGTTGATCTGCTTAAAGTTAGCCTAGCCGGAGAAGCGCCATGCCCACCGCCACGCCTTTTACCGACCCCGCCGCATTGCGCGCTGCCATTCGCGCGGGTGCCTGGACAGCGCCGACCGCCGGCCAAGCGCCCGGCTATGCCCAGGCCAATCTGGTGATCTTGCCTGCCATCGCGGCCACCGCGTTCCGCACGTTTTGCGCCGCGAACCCGCAGCC
>JALYUO010000887.1 GCA_030853735.1 Chloroflexota bacterium | reverse complement strand
GCAGCCCATAGCGCGCTTGCTCGATCAGATCCTCCAGCTTGCGTTCGCGCTGCGGCATGAAGCCGTAGCTGGCGAGGCAAAAGCGGCAGCCGCGCGCGCAGCCCCGCCCGGTCTCCAACAGATAGCTGTTGCCGAACTCGGTGTTGCTGGTCAGGATCACCGAGGCGGTCTGGAAATCGGCCAAGTTGCGGACGCGGTGCTTATGGACCGGCAGCGCCGTCTCCGGCGCAGGGTGGGCGGCGTTGGGCGCGATGGCGGCAAAGCGCCCATCGGCATCATAGTCCACGCTGTAGAAGGCCGGCACATACATTCCCTGCTGCGTGGCCGCCGCGCGCAGCACCGTCGCCCGGCCCTGCTCGTGGCCGTTCCGCAGGATGTCCATAAACGGCGGCACCTGCACTTCGCCCTCGCCGACAAAGGCGATGTCGAGGAAGTCGGCAATCGGCTCCGGGTTGTCAATGATGCACGCGCCGCCGGCGATCACGATGGGGTCGTCGTCGGTGCGGTCGCGCGCGAACAGCGGAATGCCCGCCGCGCGCAGGATCTGCACCATGTGGAAGTAGTCGAGTTCATAGCTGATCGAAAAGGCGACCACGGCAAACTCGCGCAACGGGCGACCCGACTCCAGGGTCAGCGGTTCCAGGTCGGGCCGGTTGTGCGGCATCTCAAACTGGCCGTCGCTGTCGGGCAGGAAAGCGCGTTCGCAGACCACATCGGGCGCA
The DNA here is from genome assembly GCA_030853735.1 of Chloroflexota bacterium. Classification (GTDB taxonomy): domain Bacteria; phylum Chloroflexota; class Chloroflexia; order QHBQ01; family JAICKM01; genus JAICKM01. The sequence continues at coordinate 2,767 of JALYUO010000887.1, read as the reverse complement.
TCGTTGAACAGCTTATAAATGGTCTGGAAGCCGAGGCTCGACATCCCGATGTAGTAGGTGTTCGGGAAGACCAGCGCGACGGGGATGCGCCCACCCCAGTCTTTGCGGACGGTGCCGGTCTCGCCGGCCAGCCGGTCGCGCATTAGGGTGGCGGTGCGCGAGGCAGTGGGGCGGGTCGCGGCCGTGTTATAGCCTTTGTTGCGGGTGTTTTTTGCCATGCGGTATGTGTTGATCCTCAATTTCGTCTATGCTCGGTGTGGGTTATTTCCTCTTAACATAGCATTATACCAAATCGTGCCCTGTGGGTGCGAATCGGGACGGCACCACGGCAGGGCTTGTGCGTTCTGGTGAGGGTAGCGGCGGGAGCGAAGGAGAAGACGATTCGAGTCGGACTGTGGGAGCGGCCTCCTGGCCGCGATTAGCTGCTCCGAACTCTTCTGTCAGGGCTAGTGAACGGGTAGATCGCGGTGTGGCAAGCTAATCGCGGCCAGGAGGCCGCTCCCACAGTTCACCATCGCTCCTATGTTGCCTGTTGACGCGAGAACGCATAAGCCCTGGACACCACGGAGGCACGGAGACACGGAGGACGAACGAGTAGATGGGGAAGCCGCTGGTCAGGGACCAATTGTAGGTGTAGCCATCTGCGGGGGAGTGAGGGCGGTCAGGCTGTTCACACTCTGGGTCACACCAGTGTCGCTGGGGCAAACGGATGGTCCCCCAGTCGCTTGCTCATCGCACTTTGTGTCACTTGCGCTGGGATAACCTCGCACCGGATCGAACGTGACGTGGTAGACATAGGGCACGACACCGAGTTCTGCTACTTTGCCTTGCTCCACCGTGGTCAGATCCTTGTCTATTTGACCAAATAAACCGGCTACCGTATAGTACCGAACTGATGCGTCACCGGGATACGGTGTGGGAGTAGCAGCGGTTGTGTCACGAAATAAATAGGGATCGGACAGCACCGTAATGCGATCCCCTTGCACGCGCAACCGGTATACTCCGCCGTTGGTCAGATTCGATGATAATTCGTACACACTGATCTCATAATCACTGATGCCCTGGCGCTGCCACTTTGCCAGCGCGGCGTTGTAGTCAGCGCGTGTGATGTTGCTGCGCGGCGGCGAGATGGTCGGCGAGATGGTAGTGGTAGCAGGCACCGACGGAGTCGCAGTGCCTGCGGCGAGGACAGTCAGGCTTTGCACTTTCCGGGTCACGAAGGTGTCGCTAGGACACACGGACGGGCTATCGGTCATCGGTTCATAGCATCCCTGATCGAAGTGGCGCGGGTAGCCCAATACTGAATCGAAGGTGACGTTGTAGACCATTGGGAAACTACGTCCGTAGGCACCATCTTGTTCCACCTCTCTCAGTGCTGCGTCTACTTCGGCAAACAAACCAGCTACGGTGTAGATCCGCGCCAATTCATCGTCGGGGTACTGGTAAGGATTAGCCAGCACAGTAGCTTGATCGCCCTGCACCCGCAGCCGAGACACTCCGTTCACGCCCAGCGATAGCTGGTATACGCTGATCTCATAATCGGTGATGCCTTGACGCTGCCACTTTGCCAGCGCGGCGGTGTAGTCGGCGCGCGTGATGTTGATGCGCGGCGGGATCGTGGGGCTGACGGCAACGGTGGGCGCAGGTGGGGATGGGGATTGTGTGACCGTGGGCACAGGAACCAGGGTCGGCGTGGGCGCAGGCGACGAGTCGCAGGCGGCCACCAACGATAGGATCAGGATGCTAGGGGCTATGATACGGCGCATTTACCAACTCCTTTATAGCGGGCTGTCAGAGGTTCCTGTTCATTCTGCGCGCAGGACAGGAACGCTGTCCCATTGAACGCAGTGAAGAATCTGCCGACGTGCAGAGCGCTTTAACGCCGGCGAATTACTCCACCCGTAGCACGCCTAGCGGTGGACTGCTGACCCACCCCAACGGATTCTTCGCTGCGCTCAGAATGACATGGTTTGGCTTGGTGGCGACTCCAAGCCAACCCTTGCTCAGGGGCCGCAAGTGGCCGGGCTGATGAGCGCGCCATAGACGATCTTGGCGATTTGGCCGCGGGTCGCCGCGTTGTTCGGGCGGAAGGTGTGATCGTCGTAGCCACTGATAATGCCGTGACACACCGCCGTCTCGATGAACCCATAAAACACATTGGCCGCCGCCACGTCGTTGAACGTGGCCGTGGCCGGGGTCTGAATCGCCCAGCCCGCCCCGATCACCACGATCTTGGTCAACTGCCCGCGCGTCACATTATTACCGGGCCGGTAATAGGGACGCTGGGCGGCATCGCACGGTTCCGCCGTGCCGCTTTGCGGGTTGCGGCCGCCGCAGGTGTAGCCACTGATGATGCCACGGGCGGCGGCGGTCTCGATCAGCCCATAGAACACATTGTCGGGCGTTACGTCGCTGAACGTGCGCGCCCCCTCTAGCGGCGGCGCGACCGGCGGCAGGGCGTAGGCCAGCACGACGATCTTTGCCATTTGGCCGCGCGTGGTGTTGTTGTAGGGCCGGAACGTGCCGTCGCTATATCCGCTGATCACGCCCCGGCACGCCAGGTAATACACCGGCGCGTAGAAATACGCGGTCGCATCGGCCACATCGCTGAAGCGGATGACGCAGACCGTGGGCGTGGCGCGGGGTGTGGTCGGAGTCACGCTCGGCCCAAAGGGGGTGGAGCTGGCGCTAGGCAGCGGCCCGCTGGTGGGCGTACCGGTTGCGCCGGCGGTCGCCGACGGCAGCCCCGTCAGGATCGCTGTCGCCG
>JALYUO010000875.1 GCA_030853735.1 Chloroflexota bacterium | reverse complement strand
ACAGCCCCCTCCTACCCGCCCACTTTCTCAGCCCCCTCCTACCCCGCCCACTTTCGGGGGACGCAGCCTCCTCCTACCCCGCCCGTCGTCATATTCCGCCCTCCGTGCCTCCGTGGTGTCGTCCGGCGCACGCCACATAGCAGCCGGCGGCTAACTACATCGCAAGATGGACCCTGCTTCGGTCGGGCGGCGCTTTCGTTTGGCGGCGCGATACGGTACACTAGAGAGATGCGAGATCGCAATACGGGTTAGAGGAGGCAAGCTGGTGTCCCTGTTGAGCGCCCAGAACCTGGGGCAATATTTCGGCGGCTATTCGATTTTCACCGGTATCTCTGCCGACATCCCACGGGAGGCCCGCATTGGGCTGGTCGGGCCGAACGGCGTGGGCAAGACCACGCTGCTACGGATTCTGGCCGGGGTCGCCGCGCCGGAGAGCGGCACCGTCAACCGTGCGCGCGAGGTGCGGATCGGCTACCTGCGGCAAGAGGCGGTCGAAGCCTTCGCCGCCCGTGAGCATAGCGTCTACGCGGAGATGCTGACGGTGTTCGCCGAGTTGATCAGCAAGGCCGCCCAGTTGCAGACAATGGAAGCAGACATGGCCGCCGGCAATTATTCGGACGCGCTGCTGGAAGAATACGGCGTGGTGCAAGAAGCGTTTGTGGCCGGCGGCGGCTATGAGTATGAGAGCCACATCGCCAGCGTCCTCACCGGCCTCGGCTTTCCGCCCGACACCTGGGGCACGGCGCTGGCCCATCTCAGCGGCGGGCAAAAGACGCGCGCCCTGCTCGCCAAACTGCTGCTCGAAGCGCCCGACCTGCTGATCCTCGACGAACCGACCAACCACCTCGACATTGCCGCCATCAGTTGGCTCGAACACACGCTGCGCGAATGGATCGGCACGGTGCTGGTGGTCAGCCACGACCGCTATTTCCTCGACACGGTGGTAGATCGCATCTGGGACATGAGCCGCACCAGCATTGAAGTCTATCGTGGCAACTACTCGGCCTATGTCACCCAGCGCACGGAACGCTGGGAACGCTATAAGCTGCTGTTTGATGCCGAACACGCCCGCTTAGAAGCTGAACTCGAGTTTATCCGCCGCTATGTGGACACGCCGACCAACGAGATCGCCAAAGGCAAGCTAAAACGCCTGAGCCGCGAACTGTTCGCCATCAAACAACTCGGCTTTATGGCGATCCAGGGCAAAAAGTGGTCGGAGTTGGGGGTCAGCGCAGATCGGCCTATGACGGTGGACGAAGCGGCGGCGGCGATCAAAGGCTTGACCCCGCCGCGCGAACCGCCGCCCGCGCTCACGCTGCGCCTCAAACCGACCGCACGCGGCGGCGATTTGGTGCTGCGGACCTACGGGCTGACCGTCGGCTACCCGCAGCGCCGCCTGTTCCAGACCGACGACATCATCCTGAACCGGGGCGAATGTGCCGCACTGATCGGGCCGAACGGTACGGGCAAAACCACGTTCTTGCGAACGGCGCTGGGTGAATTGGAGCCGCTGGCCGGGTCGGTGCAACTGGGCGCGAGCCTGCGCGTCGGCTATTTTGCCCAGGCCCACGAAGGCTTGAACCCCGACCACAGCGTACTGGACGCGCTGATTGACTACCGCAACCTGCTGATCCCTGAAGCGCGCCGGCATTTGGCCGCGTTCGGCTTTCGCGGCGAGGACATCTATAAGCCGGTAGCGGCGCTGAGTGGCGGCGAACGGGGGCGCTTGGCCCTGGCCTTGTTGGCGCTCGATGGGGCCAACTTCCTGCTGCTCGACGAACCGACCAACCACCTGGATATTGGCGCGCAAGAGGTGTTGCAGGCCGGACTAGAGGCGTTCGGCGGCACGCTGCTGCTGGTGTCCCACGACCGCTATCTGATTGACCGCCTCGCCACACAAATCTGGGAGATCCGCGACGGCAAGCTGCACGTCTTTGCCGGCATCTACAAGGAATATGTCGCCTTCACGGAGCGCGTGGCGCGCCAGAGTAAAGAGGCCACCGCCCAAGCCACCCAAGCCGCGAAAGCTGCTGCCCCAGCGACTCCCGCCGCCAAGCCCAACCCCGACCGTGAGGCGCGCAAACGGGCCGAACTGGTGGCCGCACTCGAAGCCCAGATTGCAGAAGCCGAAGCCGCCCTCAGCCGTTGCACCACCGACCTCCAAGCCGCCGCCGACGCGCAACGCCACGCCGACCTGGGACCACTCTCCACCCGCTACGCCACCCAGCAAGCGCAACTCGACCGCCTCTTGGCCGAGTGGGAAACCCTGGCAAGCTAAAGACGGATCTGCTCACCGCGAAGACACAAAGGATTTTATAAGTTACAGAAGAAGCATAGGCGAGAACTCTGCTGAATATCAACAATGGTTCTTCTTGAAAACCCCTTAAAATTCTTTGTGTTCTTTGTGTCTTTGTGGTGAAAAAACGGCTACATCGGGTACAGCTTCGCCAGGGTCAAGACGGCGATAGCGGTGACACCCCAGAGGATCACATCAATGAGCAGCGGGCGGTCGCGCAGCAGGAGTTCTTCCGGCGTGCCGCCTTCGTTTTTCTGGTAGATCAGGTACAGATAGCGGAAGATGCCGTAGAGGACGAAGGGAATGGTGATCATCATCAGGTGGTTTTTGGGCAGGTTCTCAGCGGTGAAAGTATATTGCGCGTAGGACATGACCGAGCCGGCGGTGACAACCGTGATCATCTGGTCCAGAAAGGCGGGCGAATACTCTTCCAGGATCTTGCGGTGGCTGCCTGCGCCCTCGCTCAACAGGATCAGTTCATGGCGGCGCTTGCTTACGCCGATAAACAGCCCCAACAGCGTCACGCAGACATAGAGCCAGGGCGAGATGGGCACCCCGATCACCAGCGCGCCGGCCATCGCGCGCAGCACAAAGCCGGAGGCCAGCAGCAGCACATCCACAATGACAACGTGTTTGAGCCAGAACGAGTAGGCGATCTGGCTGGCGAAATAGACCACGCAGATCGCGCCGAATTGCCAATCGATCAGGAAAGCCAGCGGCAGCGTGCCGACCAGCATGATCACGCAGGCGACCAGGGCGATAGTCGGACTGAGCGCGCCGGAAGCCAACGGGCGCAGCCGTTTACGTGGGTGTTGGCGGTCGGCCTCGCGGTCGGTCAGGTCGTTCATGATATAGACCGCGCTCGACAGCAGGCAGAACAGGGCAAAGGCGGCAAAGGTCAGCGCCACCGCCTGCGCGTTGCCCAGCCGGAAGGCGAACACCAGCGCGGCGAACACCACCGCGTTTTTGCTCCACTGGCGTGGGCGCATCGTTTTCAGCAGCAGCAACGGCCAGGGCCGGCCGGCGACCACTTCCGGCGCGGGAGCCGAAGACCCTACTGCGGCCACCGGCTGACCCACCACCTCAGATTCCACTGTCGAACGTGCCATAACGCATACGGATCCTTTACGATCTGCCGGGTTGCCAATCCCCATCGCCTGCTACCTAATACCTGCTGCCTGATACCGCAGCCTAACAGCCCATGATACCGCAAAGCGGCCTAGAGCGTCAACTTTAGCAGTCTTTAGGAAAGAGTGCTAAATTGGGGGTTAAAACTCTTGCATCTCCCGTCGTTTTGCTGTATTATAGGGTTAGCACTCTCCCAGTGAGACTGCTAATTCACCTAAGCGCAGTGGGGTAGCGGGCTACTCCTGCTATCTGCGGCACATCGAACCACATCCGGTGGACTACAGGAGGTTTTTTAGTATGGGTAAGTTGCAACCGCTCGGCGACCGCGTTGTCGTCAAGGCGTTGGACCGCGATGAAGTGACCAAAGGCGGCATCTATCTGCCCGATACGGTCAAAGAGAAGCCCCAGGAAGGCCGCGTCGAGGCCGTCGGGCCGGGTCGCGTGCTGGACACGGGCGAACGTTCGCAGATGGAACTCAAGGTCGGCGACCGCGTGCTGTTCGCTAAATATGCCGGCACCGAGTTCAAGCTGGAAGGCGAAGACCTGATGATCCTGCGCGAGAGCGATATTCTCGCCGTTATCAACGACTAATCAGCAAGAGCGGGCCGGGTTATGATGCCCTGGCCGTTTAGGAGGATGTTTCCCACATGGCAAAGCAGATTGAGTTTAATGAAGATGCGCGTCGCTCGTTGAAACGCGGCGTGGATACGATTGCCAACGCGGTCAAGACGACCCTCGGCCCCAAAGGCCGCAACGTGGCTCTCGACCGCAAGTACGGCGCGCCGACCGTCACCCACGACGGTGTGACCGTGGCAAAAGAGATCGAACTGAAAGATCCCTTTGAGAACATGGGCGCGCAACTGCTGAAGGAAGCCGCCACCAAGACCAACGACGTGGCCGGCGACGGCACCACCACCGCCACCGTGCTGGCCCAGGCCATCGTCACCGAAGGGCTACGCAACGTGGCCGCCGGCGCGAACCCGATGCTGCTGAAGCGCGGCATTGACCTGGGTGTGGCCGCTCTGATCGAGCGCATCCGCGCCAACGCCAAGCCGGTCAATTCGCAGGAAGAGATCGCCAGCGTCGCTACCAACTCCGCCGCCGACCCCGAAATCGGTCGCCTGATTGCGGAAGTGATGGAGAAAGTCGGCAAAGACGGCGTGATCACCGTCGAAGAGAGCCGCGGCCTCAAGTTCGAGACCGAGTTCACCGAAGGGATGCAACTGGATCGCGGGTACATCAGCTCCTACTTCGTGACCAACACCGACCGCATGGAAGCCGTGCTGGACGACCCGTACATCCTGATCACTGACAAGAAAATCTCCGCCCTCAGCGATCTGCTGCCGACGCTGGAGAAGATCCTGCAAGTGAGCAAGAACGTGCTGATCATCGCCGAAGATATTGACGGCGAAGCCCTGGCGACCCTGGTGGTCAACCGCCTGCGCGGCGTGTTGAGCGTCGTCGGCGTGAAAGCCCCCGGCTTCGGCGACCGCCGCAAAGATATGCTGCGCGACATCGCCATCCTGACCGGCGGCCAAGTGATCAGCGAAGAAGTGGGCCGCAAGCTGGACAGCGCCACGGTCAAAGACCTGGGCCGCGCCCGCCGCGTGGTGGTGACGAAGGACGAGACCACGATCATCGAAGGTCGTGGCGACGAGGCCGGTATCCGCGCTCGCGTGGACCAGATCAAAGCCCTGATCGATCAGACCACCAGCGACTATGACAAAGAGAAGCTGCAAGAGCGGCTGGCGAAGCTGGCCGGCGGCGTAGCCGTCATCAAGGTCGGCGCGGCCACCGAGACCGAGCTGAAAGAGAAGAAGCACCGCGTCGAAGATGCCCTCAGCGCCACCCGCGCGGCAGTCGAAGAAGGCATCGTGCCCGGCGGCGGCGTAGCCCTGCTGAACGCGCTGTCCGCCCTCGACGGCATCAAGGCCGAAGGTGATGTGATGACCGGCGTGACGATCCTGCGCCGCGCCCTCGAAGAGCCGATGCGCCAGATCGCGTTTAACGCCGGCATGGACGGTTCGGTCGTGGTTGAGGCGGTGCGCCGTCTCGCCCTCGCCCAGAACAATCCGAGCCTCGGCTACAACGTGCTAACCAACGAGTACACCGACTTGGTGGCGCAGGGCATCATTGACCCGGCCAAAGTCACCCGCTCGGCAGTGGAGAATGCGGCCTCGATTGCCGGCATGATCCTGACCACCGAAGCCCTGATCACCGACATCCCCGAAGAGAAGTCGGCCATGCCGGCCGGCGGCGGGATGCCCGGCGGCGGCATGGACTACTAGAATGCGATGGGCGGAGGGCGGAATGCGGAGTTAAGACCGCAGCCGTCTCTGCTTCGGCAAGCTAGTTGTCTGCAATGGGGAACCCTCGGCCTGTATGGGCCGGGGGTTCTGCTTTGCGACGGACCATCGTGCCGCAGCCAATAGTGGTACAATGAAGAAAATCGGCCTTGACAGTCGAAATCTTCGTAGTCAGTATCAGAGATTATACTTCTGAGGATTCATTGCATGGCGCGTCCACCAAGCGCACGGGAAAATACGACACTTGCTGTTGTGGAGAGGGAGCGACGTGAATTAGCGCCACCGCTAAAGTGGGCGGGGGGTAAGCGTTGGCTCGTCGCTATTCTGCGACCGCTTTGGCAGCAGCACAGTCATCGTCGCTTAGTTGAACCCTTTGTGGGCGGGATGGCGATAGCGCTGGGTCTAAGTCCAACGGATGCGGTGCTAAACGACACGAACGTGCATCTAATCAATTTTTACACTTGGCTGCAACGTGGCCTGATCTCCAATATCCCGATGATGAATGACAAGGATTTTTACTATCAGCAGCGCACGCACTTTAATGAGTTAGTCGCCAATGAGCAAGGCGCTACACAAGAAGCGGCTGAGTTATTTTACTATCTGAATCGTACCGGCTATAATGGTCTTTGCCGCTTTAACAGCAAGGGTGGGTTTAACGTCCCTTTTGGACGGTACAAGGCTATCAACTATACACGGGATTTTACACCGTACTCTGCGTTACTAAGTTCATGGAGTTTTACCAGTGGCGATTTTAGCCGTGTTTTAGTGAGTTCGGGTGATTTTATTTATGCCGATCCACCCTATGATGTTGAGTTCACAACTTACAGTCCCGGCGGATTCTCCTTTGCGGATCAAATACGCTTGGCTGAATGGTTAGCCAAGCATCCTGGCCCCGTCGTTGCGTCTAATCAAGCGACTGAGCGCATACTCAACCTTTATACTAAACTCGGTTTCCAGATCGCGATGTATGACGCGCCACGCATGATCGCGTGCAACGGAGATCGTACTCCGGCCCGTGAAATGTTGGCTACACGCGGAGTTGGCGCTGAGTTTTAGAAGTACCACTTCGGGCGCGGGGCTGGGACCCATAAGCCGGCGGTCCGGTCGCCGTTACCGCCCGTCCCGAATCCGCACCATCGCCTCGATGACCAGCGCATTCTCCTCGATCTGATTATAGAAGTAGGGCGAGACGCGCACCGCGCCGGGGCGTTTGTCTACGATGGTGCCCGCCTGGGCCAGCGCAGCGACCACCGGCGTGGGATCGTCCATATTGAGCAGCACGATGCCGGACCGCTGGGCCGGGTCGGGAGCCACGCGCGGCGTGAACCCGGCGGCGAGAGCGCGGGCGATCAGGTCTTCGGTCAGGTGCTGGGTGCGTTCGCGCAGCCGTTGCGGGCCGATCTCGTGGATGTAGGACAGGCCGCCCAGCAGGGCGTAGACGGCGGAGATCGAGTGGGTGCCCTGCTCCAGGCGTTGTGCGCTGTCGGCGGGGGTCACGTCGTGGATGTCGAAGCCAAACATATTCTTCACGCCAAACCAGCCGGGGATTGTCGGGTTGAGCGTCGGCAAGAGGTCGCGGCGGGCATAGGTGAAGACAATGCCGGTGCCGCCCAACAGCCATTTGAGGCCACCCGACAGCAAGAAGTCCACGCCCGCGTCTTGCACGTCCGTCGGGATCTGGCCGGTGCCTTGGTAGGCATCAATCACTACCAGCGCGCCTTTGCGGTGCGCGATTTCGGCAATAGCTTTGATGTCTTGCACATAGCCGCTAGTGAAAAAGACGTGCGAGGTGACGACCAGCGCCGTGCGCTCGTCAATCGCCGCCTCGAACGCAGCCAAGTCCACGCTCACGCGGTCACGGGCGGGCACAAAAACGACCTCCACCCCCTGCCCGGCTTTTGCCAGCCACTGGTGGCCGACGGTGGGGAAATCGAGGTCAGTGGTCACGATCTTGTTGCGCGTGCTGTAATCAACGCAGGAGCTGATCACCGAGATCGCCGCCGAGATGGACGGCCCGATGGCGATCTCATCCTCCCCCGCGTTGATCAGCGTCGCGATTTGGCGGCGCAGTTCGGCCAGCCGACCCATCCAGAGTTCGTACCACGCCGATGCGCCCATGCTGCCCCACAGCCGCATATACTCATTGATGCCGGCCATCGTTCGCACCGATAGCGCGCCCAGTGAGCAGGAGTTGAGGTAGTTGTGCTGCTCGAAGATGGGGAAATCGGCGCGGTAGCGCAACAGATCGTCGTGGGCGGGCCAACGAGCGGGGTCCGTGGTCAGAGCAGAGATGGGCGCGGGTGCAGTCATGGCGTGGCCTTTCGTGCGGCGTGAAACGTGAAACGCGCGATTCGGTTGGGTGCTGTTGGCTGTAGATTAGCACAAACAGCGGGCTTCTTCAACCTGTAGTAGGCACGGGGCAGACCAGGGCAATCTGTCGCGCCCCGCACCGGCACAGCAAGCAGCGCTGCTACAGTCCACTGCCCGGCTCCTCGGCATTCGGGTATTCGCGCTGCATTCGGGGCCGGCCTACCCCCGCCCCAGCACCGATGCAGCAAGCAGCGCCGTCACCATTCCGCATTCCGCACTCCGCACTCCGCACTCCGCAATCGTTACTTCCAGCGCGTGAGGATCGTTTCGCGGCCAAAGAGACGCACGGCGGCGGCGAGCAGGCCGGCATCGGCGGCGAGGATCAGCGCGACGGCCAGCAGGGTGATCGGGATGCTCAGGCGCACGATGCCGGTCACCTGACCGAGCAGCAAGGCGATGACCGGCAGCACGATCAGCCCGCCCAGTTGCTGGGCCGCCTGGGGGTCGCTGGCCCGCGACGAGACGATCAGGCCGACCAACACCGCCGCCGCCGCCGCCGCCGGCACCACCAACGCCAGCGCCAGCAGCCACGCCGGTTGCAGCAATAATTGGCTGAAGACCGGCCCCGGCACGAGGGCCACCGCCGCCAGCAGGAACAGGGCGTAACTAACCCAGGCCGCGATCACCCCCGGCAAGGCCGCCGCCAAACATTTGCCCAGCAGCAGGTCGCGCGTGCTGATCGGGGTCGCCAGCAGGGCTTCCAGGCTGCGCGTCTGCTTTTCCCCAATGACGCTATAGACCGCCAGAGTCAACGGGGTCAGCAGCGGAATCAGCAAAAATAGCGGCTGCATTTCGGAGACGAGCAGCCCCTGGATCACCTGGGTCTTGGGCAGCCCGGCCAGCGTGGGGTAGAAGGCGATCAGTGATTGCAAACTGGCATCAGTCAGGCCATTCTTGCTGTTGTAAGCATCCGCAGGCAGCAGGTTGGTGCCGACAATCAGGGCAATCGGCAGCAGGGTGAACACCAGCGTCGTGATCACCAGCGTGGCAACGGCCATACGCGAGCGCAGGCTGACTGCCGCCTCTTTCTGCATCACCAGCCAGATAGGATTGAGCGCGAGGTTCATGTTTGTATCAACTCCAAATAGGCGCTTTCCAGCGAATGCTCCACTTCGGCCACGCGGCGGATGGCTGCGCCCGCGCCGACCAGCGCCGCCACCAGGGCCGGCGTTTGCGCGTCGGGATCGGGCAGGCTGACCACCAAGCGCCCCGGCCCATCCGCTTGCGCGTCGGTGCAGCCGGGCACCGTGCGGGCGACCACCACCAACCGCTCGGCCTGCGCGGGGTCGCTCACGATCACTTCCATCTGCCGCGCAAACAGGCTGCGCCGCAGTTCGGTCGGACTGCCCATGCGGATGATGTGACGACGGAAAATCGCCACGCGGTCGCACAGGCGCTCGGCTTCAGCCAAGTTGTGGGTGCAAAGGAAAATCGTGCGGCCTTCGCTCTGCATTTCGCGGATAAACTCGTGGACCACCTGGGCGCTCTCCGGGTCAAGGCCGGCGGTCGGCTCATCGAGAAAGACCACAGCGGGGCGATGCAGCAGGGCGCGGATCAGGGCGACTTTTTGCTTCATGCCTTTGGAGAAGCCACCCACTCGGTCGCTGCGCCGGTCCCAGAGGTCGAAGCGGCGCAGGTACCGTTCCAGCGCTGGGTTGAGATCGGCATCAGCCACGCCATAGAGGTGGGCAAAAAAGCGCAAGTTGGCCTCGGCGCTCAGGCTTTCATAGAGGCCGGGCGTTTCGGTCAGCAACCCCACCCGGCGACGGATCGCATCGTCAGCCTGCCCGATTGCCAGTCCATCAATCCAGGCCGCGCCACTGCTGGGCGCGATCAGCGCAGCCAGCATCCGCATGGTGGTCGTTTTGCCCGCGCCGTTCGGCCCCAAAAAGCCAAAGACTTCGCCCGGCGCAATCACCAAATCCACGTTCTCGACGGCGGGCCGCCCCTCGAACGTTTTGCCCAACCCTTGCGCGACAATCGCTGCTTGCGTCGCCATGTTGCCGCCTCCTATCTCCTGACTTGATCGTATCGCCAAGCCCCGTCCCTGTCAATAGCGCCGCCATAAGAGAAGCATAAAAGAGAGCGCGAAAACCCTCACGGATCTTCGCGCCCTTCGCGGCTTCGCGGTGTAAGCGTAAGCCGGCGTTAGCTCGCCAGTTCGGCCTTCAGGTGGATCGCCACGCCCTGGCGCAGCGCATTCGAGACCGGGCAGCCCTTTTCGGCTTCGGCGGCGATGCGTGCAAACTCGTCCTGGCTGAGGCCGGGCACGCGCCCACTCAGGTGCAACTCCATCGCGCTGATCTTGAAGCCGCCGCCCTCTTTGGGGTCCAGCGAGCAGATGGCCTCGACCGTCAACTCATCGGGCGTGTGCCCGGCTCTCGTCAGCGCGCCCGACGCAGACATAGCATAGCACTCGGCGTGGGCGGCGGCCAGCAGCTCTTCGGGGTTGGTCTTGCCGGCTACGCCTTCACTGCGGGCGCTCCACGATAGCGGCAGATCGTTGAGCGCGTTGCTGCCGGTGGTCAGGGTGCCGTGGCCTTGCGGGACATTGCCGTGCCAAGTGACGTGGGCGTTACGTTTAATCGTTGCCATAAAATAGAGCCTCCTGTGGTGCTTGTCGTGTCCGAACAGCCGCTCCTCGCTAGATGCGGCTTCGGCATTATAACGGTGCGCGCAGGCGGGCGGTCCTATCCCGATGGTGTATAATGGGGCAACAATCTGAATCTTGCCTGAAGGAGACCTCGCCATGACTATGCCTAATGAAACTATTGAGGCGATTTTGCCCGAATTGACTGAGTTCCTGCAAATCCCATCGGTCAGCACCCTGCCCGCCCACAAAGCCGATGTGCAACGCGCCGCTGAATGGGTGGCCGCATACCTGCGCCGCGCCGGGCTAGACCATGTGGCCGTGCTGCCCACGGACGGCCACCCACTCGTCGTGGCCGACTGGTTGCACGCGCCCGGCCAGCCAACGGTGCTGATCTATGGGCACTACGATGTGCAGCCCGCCGACCCGCTGGATGCCTGGCACAGCCCGCCCTTTGCGCCGGCGGTGCGCGACGGCAACATCTATGCGCGCGGAGCCGCCGACGACAAGGGCCAGGTCTATATCCACCTGCGCGCTGTGGCCGGGCTACTGGCCGCCGGCGGCTTGCCGGTCAATGTGCGCTTCCTGATCGAGGGCGAAGAAGAGGTCGGCGGGGCGGGCATTGAGGCGTATGTGCGGGCCAACCCGGCGGCGCTGGCCTGCGACACCATCGTGATCAGCGATACGCCGATGTTCGCGCCCGGCCAGCCGACGATCACCACCGGGCTGCGCGGCGCGGTGTTCACCGAGTTGACCGTGGCAACCGGGCGGCAAGATGTCCACTCCGGTCTCTACGGCGGAGCCGCGCCCAACGCGATCAACATTCTCTGCGGCATCATCGCCGGGCTGACCGACGCGGCGGGCCGGGTGACGCTGCCGGGCTATTATGACGCGGTGCGCCCGATCTCCGCCGCCGAGCGTGCGTCGTGGGCCGCCTTGCCGTTCGACCCGGAAGCCTACCGCGAAGCCGAAGTCGGTGCGCCCGCCCTGCTACCGGATACTGAGTACAGCATCCTGGAGCGCACCTGGGGCCGGCCCACATTCGATGTCAACGGCATCGAGGGCGGCTACAGCGGCGCGGGCAGCAAGGCGATCATCCCGGCCCGCGCCAGCGCCAAACTCAGCTTCCGCTTGGTGCCCGATCAAGACCCCGACGCAGTGATTGCCGCGCTAAAGGCGCGGGTGGCCGAACTCTGCCCGCCCACCGCGACCGTGCAATGGGGCGAAGCCCACGGTGCGGCGGCGGTGCTGTTGGCGACCGACTCGCCGGCGATACAGGCGGCACAGGCGGCCTTGCAGGAGACCTTTGGCCGGCCGGCGGTGCTGACGCGCATGGGCGGCTCCATCCCCATCGTGTCGCTGTTCCAGAGCGAACTGCACGCCCCGTGCATCATGCTGGGCTTCGGCCTGCCCGACGACAACCTGCACGCGCCCAACGAAAAGATGCACCTGGCAAACATCCTGAGCGGCATCAGCGCCATGCGTGCTTTCTTACGCCACTTGGCTCGCTAGGCCCGCGTGGAACCGGTGGAAACAGTAGATGTGGCAGTGATTGGGGCGGGGGCCGCGGGGCTGACGGCGGGCATCTGGGCGGCCCGCAGTGCGCCGGGCTGCCGCGTGCTGGTGCTGGACGGCGCACGGACGCTGGGGGCCAAGATCCTCGTGTCGGGTGGCGGGCGCTGCAACGTCACCCATGACAGCGTGGACGTGACCGCCTACGCGGGCAGCACGCGCCCGGCCATCGCGGGCGTATTGCGCCGCTTCGCTGTGCCGCAAACCGTGGCTTTTTTCCGCGAACTGGGCGTGGAGTTGAAGCGCGAGGAGACCGGCAAGCTGTTCCCCACCAGCGACAGCGCCCGCACCGTGCTACAGGCGCTGCTGACGGGAGCCGAGCGGGCAGGGGCACTGGTGCGCCACCCCTGCCGCGTGGAGACCGTAGAACAGGCCGGCGACGGCTTCCGCGTGGCCGGGCCGTGGGGCACGCTGGCGGCGCGGGCCGTCATCCTGGCAACCGGTGGCAAGAGCCTACCCAAGTCGGGATCGGACGGGCACGGCCTAGCCATCGCACAGGCGCTGGGCCACACGGTCACGCCGCACCTGTTCCCGGCGCTGGTGCCGTTGCTGCTGCCGGCGGATCACCCACTGTGCGCCCTCAGCGGCATCGCCGTGCCGGCCACGCTCGAACTCTGGACGGGCGGCGGCAAACGCTTGCAGGCGTTCAGCAACGCGACGCTGTGTACCCACTTTGGCCTCTCCGGTCCCGCGCCACTGGACATGAGCCGCTACTGGACCGCCGCCCGCCTAGCCGACCCGGCGACGCTGCTGACGGCGAATTGGCTGCCCGACCAGTCACTGGACGCGGTAGACGCGGCGCTGCAAGGGCTGGCCCGCACGACTGTGCTGACTTGGCTGCGCGCCTCGCTGCCCGACCGCTTGGCACGGACGCTGTGCGATCTGGCCGGGATCGACCCGCTGCTGCCCGGCCACGCGCTGACCCGCCCGCAGCGCCAGGCGCTGGTCCGCACGCTTACCCGCCTACCCTTGCCCATCAGCGGCGACCGGGGCTACAACTATGCCGAAGTGACCGCCGGCGGCGTGCCGTTGGCCGAGATCCACCTGCCCACGATGGAGTCGCGCCGCTGCCCCAACCTCTATCTCTGTGGCGAACTCTGCGACGTAGACGGGCGCATCGGCGGCTACAACTACCAGTGGGCCTGGGCCAGTGGCTATGTGGCGGGCACTTCGGTCATGCGGAATGCGGTTCGCACCTCCAAAGAGTAGCGACGACAACACGGAGCCACGGAGCCACGGAGAACGCAGAAAAGGGGATTGCTCAGAGGACTTTCCAGCCGGAGAGCGGGCAAAAACTGTAGGAGGGTGGCTCCGCCCCGCGACCGTGGCGGGC
>JALYUO010000874.1 GCA_030853735.1 Chloroflexota bacterium | reverse complement strand
CGGCCCACGGCCCACGGCCCACGGCCCACGACCCACGGCCCATGGCCCACGGCCCACGGCCCACGGCCCACGGACGAGCGCAGCTTCTACGTCCTGCTGGCGGTGGTCGCCGTGGTGCTGACGTTTGGGCTGCGCGTGCGCTTGCCGGGGCAGAGTTGGGATCTGCCACTGCCTTATGCGCTGCTGTATGACTGGGTGCCGGGCTTCACCGCGCTGCGCGTGCCGGTGCGCTTTGTGGTTTTGCTCGATCTGGCGTTGGCGGTGCTGGGCGGCTATGGGGTGGCTGGGCTGGTGCCGTGGCTGACCGCGCGGCGGCGGGCGTTGCGGCTGCTGGTGGTGCCGTTGCTGGCGCTGTTGCTGCTCGAATATGTGCAGGTGCGCGATTTACGGAACAATCGTGCGATGCGCCCGCCCGACCCGCAGCCCTATACCTGGTTGGCAAGCCACCCCGGCCCGACGGTCGAACTGCCGATGGGCGATGGGCTGTTTAGCGATGTCTGGTATACCTATTGGGCCACCTATGATTGGCAGCCGCTGGTCAACGGGGCGGGCAGCTTTATGCCGCCGGGCACGGTCGCGGTGGCGCGGGCGCTGGCGACGTTCCCCGATCCGGCCAGTGTTGCCTTGTTGCAAGGGTTAGAGATCCGCCATCTGGTGATCCACCTAGCGCAGTATCCGGCGGCCACACGGCAGGCGTTGACGGCGCGCTTGGCCCGCACGCCCGCGCTGCACAAGGTTTTCACGGCGGGCGCGGACGAGGTGTACGAACTGACCGCCGATCCATGGCTGGGCCGCATCGGCGCGGAGTTGCCGCCCGGTGGGCAGATCTGGTTGGGGCGGGGAGCCGAGAACCGTGCCCCGGCGCTCGAAACGCTGGCTTACGGGCTGCAATATGGTCGCCTACCCAGCGCCGCTCTGCCGCCGAACGCGGGGGTGGCCGGCGATCTGACGGTGGGCAGCCGCCCCTTGCCGCCGTTGCCGTTTGGCCGGCCCGCCGACTTGACGCTGTTGCCGACGGGCGACCCCGCCGGAGCCGATGCAGCGACCCTCGGCACGGCGGTCTACAGCAATGCGCTGGCGACGCTGTATCGGCGCGACCCCGATCTGCGCCTGCGCTACGACCTGACTGCACCGAATGCACCCACTGCACCGCACGGTCTGGCGGTGCCGGCAGCGGGCACGCGCTTTGCGCCGGGCGGCCCGGTCGAGACGGCCTATCAAAGTGACCTGTTGTTTGCGGCTTTCGCGCCCACCGACGTGCAGGTGGGCGATGCGCGCGTCCGGCTGGCTCCTGGCCTCAGCCGCTATCACACAGCGATCCAAGCGGCTGGTTCTGCGCCGGCCTGGGATCTGCGCGCCAATGGGGCGGGCGGGCCACCCTTGCTGTTGCGCGCTGATGTGCGGGCGGTGGCTGCCACGCCGCCGGCACCGGCGCAGCAAGCAGGGCGGTTGCAACCGCTCACGCACACGCTGGTGCTGGACCTAGCCGCCAGCAGCGCCGACCGAGGCAGCGGGTTGATCACGACGGCGTGGCGCGTGGTGCCGCAGTATCCGGGCCACGATCCCCTGACCCTCAGCCTGGACATCTACCAGAAGCCGTTCGGCACGCACCCGGATGGGCACTTGGGCACCTGGAGCCTGCCGCTGCCGGCGGATGCGGCTGGGCGCAGCTACACGCTGACCCTCAACCCGGTTGCCAAGACGGCCACGGCCCTGATCAATGGCGGCGGCACGGCGGTGTTTGCCTGGACCGGCCCGCCGCACTGGGGCGATTTCACGGCCACGCTTAACTTGTATGCGGGCGACCGCCTGTTGGCGCAGTTGCCGGCTTACGACTTCACGTTGGATGACGGCACGGGGGGCTTGCTCGACTTTGTGCCCGCGCCGGGGACGGTGGTGGTGTTGCCGTTCGGCGACTGATCTAGTGCCGGTTCAGGCGCGTGTTTGGGTCATGGCTAACAAGGACGGGCGCAGCAAGTAGCGCGGCTACCGTCTACGCGGGTGGTTGAACAGGGGGCTGG
>JALYUO010000857.1 GCA_030853735.1 Chloroflexota bacterium | reverse complement strand
CCTGAAACTCGTCGCCCGCCCGCAGCCGCGCCAAGTCGTCGGGCGGCAGGGCTTGGCCCGTCCGCAGTCCCGCTTCGACCACCACCGCGATGTGCAGCCGGATGGTGATCGCGTAGGTCAGGTCGCCGTCCGCCGGGCCGACGGTCAGCACCACGCGGTCGCCGTCGCGCAGATCGGCCTCCATGCGGAGGATAACGAGTGGGTCTGCCGACTCGTCCGACCCCTCCCCTAAAGGGGGAGGGGAGATCGTTGGATCAGGATCGCCTGCTGTCTGCGGCTCCGCCGACCTCTCCCCCAGCCCCTCCCCTACGAAGGGAGGGGAGTTTGCCGGATGGTCTACCGGAGGCTGTGACGTGGACGGACGACGATCATGATCCTAGGATCTCCCCTCCCTTCGTAGGGGAGGGGCTGGGGGAGAGGTCGGACGAGTCGGCGGCTCCATCAGGCGGGCGACACCACGCCGAGTTGTTGCAGCAAGCCCAGCGTGTCGCTGTTGCTCCAGCGTTCGGTGATCAGGCCGGCGTGCAGGCGGAAAAACTCCATGCCGTTCATTTGCACCTTTTTGCCGGTGGGGGGCAGGCCGCCAAAATCGCCGAGGTGGGTGGCATAGGTGGTCCAGCGGATCGCCACGGTGGTCTCATCGGCCACCAGATCGTCTATCGTGGCTGCCGCATCGGGAAAGGCGGTGGCGAATAGCACGATCAGTTCGCGGGCGATACCCGGCCCCGGCGCGTGGTCGGAGCCGTGGTAGCGATAGGTCGGGGCCAGCAGTTCATCGGCAATGGCCGGGTTCTTCCTGTTCCAGGCTTCGTCAATAAATCGGCGCACGACCGCCGCGTTGGTTTCGGCAGACATTGGTTTCTCCTATCGAGCGGACGGGGCGACTAGAACTCGCCGCTACAGCTACAAAGCCCGTCTGCGCGGGCTGCGGCAATCGCAAACAGGAAGCCCGCCCGCAGGGCCGGGGCCGGGCAATGGACGGAACACACCCCGTTTCATCACCCTACCCACAGCCCGCGCAGGCGGACTTCGTTGCTGTAGCCGCGACCTCGGTCTCCCCGTCTCCCGGTCGCCGCGACCTCGGTCTCCCCGTCCCCTAAATCTCTTCGTCTTCCTCGTCGTCGGTGGCAGCGGCAGCAGCAGCGGCGGCAGCAGCGCCCTTCTTGGTCTTGCTGTCGGGGCCGGCCAGCACCAACGCGCCACTGGCCGATGCGGTGCGGATGCGGCCCTCGATCTCCTCGGCCATGCCCAGGTTGCCTTTGAGGAACTCTTTGACGTTTTCGCGGCCTTGTCCCAGGCGCTGATCGCCGAAGCTATAGAACGCGCCGCTCTTGCGGAGGATGCCCAGTTCGGTGCCGATGTCCACGATGTTGCCGATGCGGCTGATGCCCTCGTTGAACATGATGTCGAACTCAGCTACGCGGAACGGCGGGGCCACCTTGTTCTTGACGACCTTGACGCGCACGCGGTTGCCGACCACATCGGTGCCCTGCTTGATCGACTCGACGCGGCGGATTTCCATGCGAACCGAGGCGTAGAACTTGAGCGCGTTGCCGCCGGTGGTGGTCTCCGGGTTGCCGAACATCACGCCGATCCTCATGCGGATCTGGTTGATGAAGATGAGCGAGGTGTGGCTCTTGGAGACGGCGGCGGCTAGTTTGCGGAGCGCCTGACTCATCAGGCGGGCCTGGAGGCCGACGTGCTGATCGCCCATCTCGCCCTCGATTTCGGCGCGCGGGGTGAGCGCGGCCACCGAGTCCACCACGATCACATCAATCGCGCCGGAGCGCACCAGCGTCTCGGCGATTTCCAGTCCTTGCTCGCCGTTGTCGGGCTGCGAAATGAGCAGGGTTTCCAGGTTCACGCCGCACTTCTCGGCGTAACCGGGGTCCATCGCGTGTTCTGCGTCAATGTAGGCCGCCGTGCCGCCCAGTTTCTGCGCCTCGGCGATGATGTGCTGGGCCAGCGTGGTCTTGCCGGAGCTTTCCGGCCCGTAGATTTCGATGATGCGCCCGCGCGGAATGCCGCCGATGCCCAGCGCCAAGTCCAGCGCAATCGCGCCGGTGGGGATCGACTCGATGTTGATCTTCTCGCTGGCGGCCAGCATCGTCATAATCGAACCTTTGCCGAACTGGCGCTCGATCTGCGCGATAGCGGTCTCAATTGCTTTTTCACGATCTGCCATGGTCTTATCACTCCTCTGTACGTCTATGCACACGCAAATTGCAGCTATTCACACAAATCAGGGCAGCCGCGGCTGCGTCAGGGGCGGGAATAAAGGCGGGTTGAGCAGCCTAGAAATGCAGACCATTTGTTCTACTCAACCCTCTTATGATACCCGATTTTGCCCGTTTTGTCAACTGTGTACCCGCGTTTTGCGGTTCACTGGTCATGGGTTGCGCTCCGTTAAGTGGTCTGCCCCATCACTCGGATATGGCTGCTGCGGCAACATCGCCGCCCACGTCGGTGCCCGCTACTTGCTGCACCAGCACAAAGCTATTGCCGTCCTGATCCAGGAACTCGGCTTGCCACATCCCCCACGGCATCAGGACCGGCGCTTGGCTGAACTCCACCCCCCGCGCACTCAACGTGGCATGGGTCGCCGCCATATCGTCGGTCGTCCAGAAGATGCGCCCGAACCCGCCGACACGGCTTTCGTCAAAGCGGTCAAAGCCGTTGTCCAGCACAATCCCCGTTTGCGCGCCGGGCGCAGCCACTTCGAGCCAGCGGGAGTTCTGGTTGAAGGGATCATCGCGGCGGACCTCGAAACCAAGTTTGTCGGTATAGAACGCCAGTGCCGCGTCCTGATCGCGCACAAAAACCGTGACGGTAGATGGGTGGGAAATCATGCTGGTTTCTCCTCGATGCACTAAGGGTGATGGATTGTGGGTGGTTTGGGAGGGCGGAGTGCCCGCGCACTAGCCGCGCCTCCCCATTGCCTCTATGCGCCAGGGCCGATGAAAAGCGGAAAGCCGCACCCGATCAATTTAGTGCGCCCCCGCAGTATAACGGGGGCGGTCCAGATGATCAAATTGTTACGTGTTGCCTACAGGGCAATTGCATCTCAATGGAAGTGACGGGAGCCGGGGCGACTGGAACGCGCCGCTACCGCTACGAAGCCCGCCTACGCGGGCTGG
>JALYUO010000855.1 GCA_030853735.1 Chloroflexota bacterium | reverse complement strand
CCAGCCCGCGTAGGCGGGCTTCGTAGCGGTAGCGGCGCGTTCCAGTCGCCCGTGCTCATTTAGCTGCAATGGCTCTGGGGCCGTGTGTATTAGGGGTGATGGGTCAGGGCGGCTAGATCATCCCAGGTAATGATGCGGTCGCGCCCTTGCGCTTTGGCATGGTAAAGCGCGGCATCAGCCTGGTCCACCAGTTCGGGGGGCGTAGCGGCGCTGGCGGGATACGACGCGATACCCTGGCTGGCGGTCGGCAAGGGCAAGCGCCGACCCCCTTGCACCGGCATTTGGATCGCGGCCAATGTCGCGCGGATACGAGCGGCCACGCGCAGCGCCGCCGCCCCATTAGCGCCCGGCAGCAGCACACCAAACTCTTCGCCGCCCCAGCGCCCCACGCTATCGCCGCTTTTGATGTTGTGGACAATTGCCCGCACGACCAACTGCAACACGGTATCCCCCGCGACGTGCCCATAGGTGTCGTTATACCTCTTGAACAGGTCAATATCCAGCATGATCAACGAGACGGGCTTGCTGTCCAGCCGCGCTTGCCGCACGGCCTGGTCAATATGGGCCAACAGGGTGGCGTGGTTATACGCCCCGGTCAGGCTATCGCGCAACGCCTGCCGGCGGGCCGCGTTGTGCAGCTTCGCGTTTTCTAAGGCCAACGCGGCCTGCGCCGCGATAGCCAGCAGCAAGCGCAGGTGATTATCGTCATAGGCATAGGCTTCCCGCTTTTGCACTGATAACACGCCGATGATACGGTTGTTGATCGTCAGCGGCACGCCGACATACGATTGGCTCGCATCGCCGATTTGGTTTTTGTCTACAAAAGGCAAACTATGGATTTCGCGATCCCAGTCACGTACCAAGAGGGGGGTTTGTGAGGTGATAATCCAGCCTGATACGCCCACCTCGTTGAGCGGCAACACTTCGCGCGGGAAGTTTTTGCCGCCTTCGCGCTGGATCACAAAATCCAGCGTACCCTGCTGCGCGTTATAGAGCGCCAGCACCAGCGAATCGAGGGCCATGACCCGTTGTACCTGGTCGGCAATCTGGCTCAGGACGGCGCGAATGTCCAGGCTAGACGAAGTCGCCAGCCCGATGTGGTACAGGCTCTCCATCTCGCGCGCGGCGCGTTGGGCCTCCTGGTACAACAGGGTGCGTTCCAGGGTCAGCCCCGCTTGGCGGCTGCATAACTCCATCAAGTCGTAGGTCGCCGCCGGCATACTGTAAGGACGGTCGAAAGTTAGGTTGATCAAGCCGACGATGCGCTCTTCGGCACGCAAAGGGAAGCTGTAGAACGAGCAGATACCGGGCCGCAGCAACACCGCACGCAGGCCGGCCACGCGGTCTACATCGGGGGCAAACACGCCGCTCCCCCCGCTAAGAACGCTTGCCAGCAGCGGGTTCTCGCGCGTGAGCGGGTGGCGGCGGTAGGCCGCCAACGCCTCCGGCGGAATGCCGACGGCGGCGCGAAACTCGGCCTCATGGTGCTGGTTAAGGACCATCAGCGAACAGGTGTCAGCCTGAAGAATCGTGTGCAGTTCACTCACGACATACTGGGCAGCGGCATCCAGATTGGGAGCCGCCGTGAGATTATCGCTGAAGCGATAGAGCAGGCGCAAATCCGCCAATTGCCGCGTGATCAGGCGTTCGCCGGCCCGCATCCGCTGCACCAGCCGGTCGGCCACATACGCCACCAGCCAGAGCATTCCCACCACGACCGTCCAATGGATGCCGTAGGTCACGCCGCCTAGCGCGCTCTGCGGTACAGTGGTACTGAGCAACAACAACGGCACCGGCGGCAGGATAGTCAATTCCAGCAGCGCCAGCGCCCCGTAGCACAGCGAAGCGATGGCGGCGGCGAAATAGGTGCCATGCACCGGCACCAACAAGATCGCGACGACAATCGTGAAGACGTAGGTAATCGTCAACGGCGTCGTCGCCCCGCCGGTCAGATGCAGCAGCACGGTGATCGCAATCAGGTCGGCCGGCAGCTGAATCCAACGTAGCGCGCGCAAGATCCGCTCATTGTCCGCGAACCACTTCAGCCGCGACAGCAGCAGGAATAGCGCATTGTAGGCCAGCACCGGCAGGGCCAGCAGCGCGGTGCTGAAATAGCGCGCGGGGCTGAACGCGCCGGCCAGCAGCAGCACCGCCCCCAGCAGCAGCAGCGCCGCCACGCCCCACCAGCGCACCTGCATCCCCCAGTCCAGCAAGGCAGCATCGCTGAACAGCGATAGGAACTCGGCTTGCCGGCTGTCGCGGCGGCGGTCGGCAAACAGGCGGCCTAGCTGCGCCCAGCGCGAGGCACGCCCGGCGACCGGCCCCGGCAGGGCCGTCACGGGCGCATATGCGGGTGGAACTTTACGCATCCCCGTTACTCTGCTTTCCCCTACGGCGGGCACACATCTGCCTGATTCTACTATAGCCGCCCCGCCCTGTCAACAATCGGCCGGCGGACGATGGGGCCAGGGCCGCGCAAGGAGCACGGGCGACTAGAACGCGCCGCTACCGCTACGAAGCCCGCCTACGCGGGCTGGAGCAAAGACGGACCGT
>JALYUO010000818.1 GCA_030853735.1 Chloroflexota bacterium | reverse complement strand
AGCTCAACCCTCTAACAGTTAATGCAGGTTTCCGGTATATTTACTTCAGCCGGAACAGCCAGGCATCGTCTTGGTGCGCGAGGAGCGTGACTTGGGCGGGTTGGGCCAGCAGGCGGGCGGGGTCCAGAACAGTACTGCGGGAGCCAATGTAGAGGTGCGTGATGCCGGCGGCGCGCAGGGTGGCCCAAGCGGCGGCCTGCCCCGCCATGAGACCGGGCTGCGCCTGTGCCAACTGTTGGGTGGTGGTGAAGTAGGTCGGGTCAGGCACGCGCTCGTTGTAGGCCGGGAGCATGGGCACGCTGGTGGCGCGGTCGGCCAGCAACGGAGCCCAGAGGCCGCCGTCTGCGCCTTGTGGGGTCTGTGGTGCCCACGGGTAGGTGAAGGCCGCCGCCAACACCCGCGCCTGGGGCGGGCTGGTCGCCGCTAACTGCGCCAGCACTGTGCGGTCCGCCGCCGTGATGAACGGCCACGCCTCGATTAGCGGTAACGCCCGCAACGCGCCGTAGCCGCCGATCAGCACGCCCCCCACCACCAGCGCCGTCTGCCAAGTCGGATGCCGCGCCAGCCGTTGCCCGGTCACTGCGCGTGCCAATAGCCACGACCCACCGCGCACCAGCGCCAGGGCCGCCAGCAAACAGACCGGCAGGAAAGCCGACGTGGCAACAGTGATGCTGTCCACATAGCCGCTGCCCGGCAGGCCGTTGGGGGTGCCCAGCAGCAAATGCAGCCCCAGCCACCAGCCGAGCAGCAGGGCCGGCACGTCGCGCCGCCAGAGCGCCCAGAGCAGCCCCAACCCCGCCAGGATCAGCAACGCCGCTGTGGACCAATAGAGGATCGGCGTGTTGCCCAGCCGGCCCACGATGTCGTAAATGTCGTGGTAGCGCGGATCGGTTGAGCCGCTGAAGCGCACGATAAAATTGGCCCGCACATTAAGCAGCCAGGGCAGCAGGATGGTCGCGGCGACTAGCCCCGCCATCGCCGTGCGTGCCGCCAGTCCCCCGATTGCCCACCGTGCGCCTGTGGTTCGCCGGACCGTCAACCAGCGATTGAGCAGCAGCCACAAGCCATAGCCGCCGGCGTAGGTGACATACATCAGGAACAGGCGATAGTGGCTGAGGAACAGGCCCGCCGCCGTTACCCCCGCCAGCAGCGCCGGGATCAGATGCACGCGCCAGGGCTGCGGCGCGTCGGCGGGCAGATCGGCGCGCTCCGGCGACCGGTCGGCCTGGGGACGCAATAGGGGAGCCAGCGCCTCGAACAGCAGCGTCCAGGCTACAGGCAGCAGCACCACACCGAGCAGTTGCGGATAACGGCTCCAGTTGACATAATACGCTGGGAAGATGCAAACCAGCCCCGCCAGCCCCGCCGCCGTCAGCCCCAGCCAGCGGCTGCCCAGCACGCGCCAGCCGAACAGCGTAAACGTCGGCACCAGCAGCGCCCCCATCGCTTGCCCGGCCAACGGCATCAGGGTGGGCAGGTCCAGCCCCGCCGCGCCGTGCAGCCAGCCGAGCGCGGCCACCCAGGCGTGGAAGCCGAAGTGGTAGGTGAACGAGGCCAGCGGTGCGTAGGGTGCATAATTATCGGGGATGCCGCCGTCGCGCAGGAACAACACCGCGATGGCGGTGTGGTGGTAGGCATCAATGCCCAGCCCGGCAGCTAAATCGCGGATGGCGCGCAGGCGGCTGCCCAACGTCAACGCCGTGACCAGCGCCAGCGTCGTCCAGAACAGCCCATCGCTGAAAGTTAGGCGCGGGCGGGCGGCTCCGTCCACCAAGCGGGTCTGTTGCCACTCGCGCCACAGCCCGCCCGCCAGCGCCAACCCCGCCAGCGCCAACCCAGCCCACAGGCGCGGTCCGCTCATGGTGATATGCGTCAAGTGCGCTGCCAGCAGCAGCACGGGCCAGACCAGCAGCGACACGCCCGGCGCGGCCAATAGACGCTGGCCCCCGCTCAGGCCCGGCGCAGCCACCGTGCGCGTCAACAGGCTCGTCCATTGCAGCAACGCGCCGCCCGGCAGCAGCAGGAACAGCAGTGCGGCCAGCGCGAAGCCCGCGTTGTCGGCCAGCCCGCGCCCCGCATCGCCCAACAAGTCCAGCGGACCGGCGCTATAGAACGTGCGGAAGGTGAGGTCGCCGGTCCGTTGCGCCTGCCCATCGAGCGTGGCCGCGCCCGCCGAATAGCTGTCGAAGTCGCTCATGCGCGCCACCAGCGTGGTGCTGATGGGCACCGCCGGCGCGCTGAATTCGGCCCAGTAGAGTTGTCCTGCCGAATCGGGTAGCGGTGGGAAGTTGACGGTGAGATAGGGATTGGTGCCCCAGTCAGCCTGGGTGAGGGGCACCGTTCGCAGCGCCGATCCATCGGCGCTGGTCGCCAACCGGAACACCGCCCCAGCCGACACATTGGGCGGACTCACCAGCCGCACAGCGACGGCGTGCAGGTTGGCTTGCGTCGCACGAAAGCTCTGGCCGACACGGTGCTGGGCGGCGGCGGTGGTCGCGCCCAGATGGTGCTGGTCCACGTCGGGCAAGCTAACCGCCCACGGATCGAGCGGTTGGCGCACAAAGGGATCGGTGCCGTCGCCCGCCTCGCCCATGCCGTTTGCCGGTAGCGCAGTCGTGCCGCAACCCGCCAGCAGCCCGCCGATCAGCAGCAACAGCCCCAGCACGGTCGCGGGGCGGAGCCCCCTCCCACCGCCTACCATGTCGCTATGCCCGACACTTCACCCCTCCCACCTCTCACCGCAGCACCACGGCTCACCGCTCACCGCTCACGGCCCACGGCCCACAACCCCCGCAGTCGCGCCAACAGCCGCAACACCCGCCCATTCGCCACCCGCCGCAGATGGGCGCGCAAGCGGGTGAGTTCGCGGTCGCGTTCGCCCACTGTCGCCTCCAACCCCCGTGCCCATGTCCCCTGCACCGCCAGCGCCGCCGTCAACTCCGCCACGCGCCGGCCGAGTTCTGAGTTCTGCTTTCTGAGTTCTGCGTTGGCTTCGGCAACACCCAACTCATCGTCACTAACAATCGCCGACTGACCCCTGACCCCTGACCCCTGACCCCCGCCCGCAGGCGCGTGATTGGCCGCCACCACCGTCAGATACTCGCCGCCGGCGGGGTCCGCTTGGCAGAGCAAGGCTTGCAGGTGGTTGGCGATGGTTAGCCCATGCTGGAAGGCGACAGGATCTTTACCCTGCCAGAGGTAGTAGAGCAGCGGATAGTGGTCCAGTACGACATGGCGTGTCTGCGCGTATTCAATGGTAAACTGGCACTCCAATAAGGGCAGCAATTGGGCCATGCCCGCGTCTTCCAGCGGCGAATGTGGCTCCACCGGCAGGTCGGCCAAGTCGCTGTCGGTCAGCGTGCGGTATTGGGGGAAAACGGTGGCGGCGGCCCAGGCGTACAAGCGCGCCCCCAACGCGCCCGCCAATGGGCTGTGCGCGATATGCTCATCTAGCGCCAGCGCACCGCCGGGCCGCAGCCAGCGCCCAATCGCCGCCAGTCCGTCAGCCGCATCGGGCACATGATGCAGCGCGTGAAAGGCCGTCACGTTGTCGAAACTGGCCGGGGCAAAATCGAGGCAGCCCACCGCCGCGCAGAGGTATTCGATGGCAACGCCCTGCTCAATCGCATACGCTTTGGCCGCCTGGAGTGGGCCGAGGCTGGGATCGAACGCCGTGACCCGGTAGCCGGCACGGGCGAAGTAGAGCGCCGTCCAGCCCAGCCCCACGCCGATGTCAAGCAGTGTGGTGCCGGCGCGCAGCAAGGGGTGTTCGGCGACTTGGTGATGCACAGCGTAGCGGTGGATCGTGTCGGCCTGGGGAAAGGCTTCGGTCACGCCCTGCGCCAGAAACGGCGCGAAGCCCTGCGTGAGATCGTGGAAACCGACCGCGCCGTGCGCCAAGTTCCAGAGGTAGTAACGGTCCCAGAACGCCGCCTCACGCGCCAACTCCGGCCCAAACAGCCCGGCGAACGACAGCACATACGCCTGGATGGGGTATTGTTTGCCACACACGCAACGGACCAGGCCGGTCCGCACCTCGTCGCGTGGCCCATCGGCATAGGCCAGCGTGACGGTCTCCTGCGCGTCCAGGGTCCAGTCGCCGCTGCTACAGGTCGGGCAACGCACAATGTCGAGTAGAGATCGGTGCAATCAGCCTGCTTTCTACACGCTAGTCTAGCGTGGCCCGTAACTTGGCGATGCCGCGCAGGATCTCGCTGCGATTTTTCGCGCTTTTGAGCCAATTCGGCAGTCGGCTGACCAGCGTGCTGTTTCGCAAGCCGCGCGCGCTACGCTCCGGTGACTCTTCGCGCAAATCGGCCTGGACATAGCTTGCGAGATAATCGAGGTGCGCGGGGTTATAGGCCCACAGCAGTTCGCCACAGCACGACGTTTGCAACCAGAGCGGCAGCTGGAAATACCAGTCTACTCCCGCCCCGACTGTCATCGTGCGGCTAGCCATCGTTTTGTTGGAGCCACAGTGGGTGCAGACGAACCGCGCCTGGCCGGCAGTCTGTACCGATTCTGTGGGCGTGACGCGCACCTCGGCGCAGCCGGCGCATTGTGGGCAACGGACCAAAAACACGCTCCCGAAGCTATAGATCGTTCGTCCGCTATCCCGAAATCGCTGCGCCATTGCACCCTCTCCCCCGCCGGGCCATTGTACCTGTCGGGTACGCGGCTTGTCAAACCTATGCGGAGACGGACCTAACCCCCCCGACCCCCTTCCCTACGAAGGAAAGGGGAGTTTACGTGGCGGTAGCTGTCACTGTAGTGACTGGAGTATCATCCGTCTCGCTCCCCCTTCC
>JALYUO010000813.1 GCA_030853735.1 Chloroflexota bacterium | reverse complement strand
CTCCCCAGGCGGTGGCCGCTGCGCCGCCCCGCCGCTGGGAATGGGCCGTGCTGGCCGGCATCGTCGGCTTGGCGATCCTGGCCCGCTACAGTGGCCTGACGCAGGGCTTCCCGCGCGACTACCACTGGGACGAGCGGCTCTACTTCCACGAGTCGTTCTACACGCTGGCGAACGGGCTGGCCCACGACTCCACGCTGTCGGCCAACCTGCCGTATCTGCTCGATCTGGTGGTGCTGACCGTCGGCTTGCCCGGCTTCCTGGGCGGCAGCATCCACAACCTGGGCGATCTGATCCACCGCTATCTGGCCGACCCGCAGCCGTTCGTGCTGGCCGGGCGCAGCGTGTGGGCGGCGGCGGGGGTGGCTTCTGTCCTGGTGGTCTACCGTATCGGGCGGCGGTTGGCCGGTCCCGTCGTGGGCTTATCCGCCGCGTTTTTCCTCGCCATTGCTTACATCCATGTCGCCGAGGGGCACTTTATCAAGAACGACGGCCCGGCGGGGTTGTGGCTGTTGCTGGCGCTCGACCGCTGCCTCAGCATCCAGGCGCGGGGCACCCGCCGCGACTACCTGTGGGCGGGCCTCTGGATCGGCTTGGCCGCCGCGACCAAGTATTACTGCGTTGCGCTGGCCCCCGCCATCCTGCTGGCCCATCTCCTGCGCCCCGCGACCGCCGCCGCGCCACGCCGGGTCCGCGATCTGCTCTATGCGGCGTTCAGCGCCGGGGCCGCCATCCTCGTCACCACGCCGATGCTGGCGCTGGACCCACTGGGCTTCGTGCGCCTGCTGATCCGCGATGCCGCGCTCGGCCACCCGGCCCTCGACACCGGCGGCAGCCCGCAATGGCTGTTTTATCTCACTGAACACCTCAGCAGCGGCCTCGGCTGGCCGCTGTTGGCGCTGGGCGTGCTGGGTCTCGTGCCGGCGCTGCGTCTGGGGCCGCCCGGTTGGTTGCTGACCGTGTTCACGGTCGGCTTTTACGGCGCGCTCAACTTGGTGCCGGCCAACTTCGCCCGCTATATCGTGCCGCTGGTGCCGTTGCTGTGCCTCAGCGCCGCCCTGGCCTTGTGGCAGGGTGGTCAGATCGGCGCACGGCTCCTGGGGGCGCGGGCAGTGCCTCGCTGGTCCGGGCTGGTGGTGTTGCCGGCGGTGGTGCTGTTGGTGAGCAGTCCTTCCTGGCTGGCTCTGCTGCGCTACAGCCGCCTTGCTGCCGCGCCCGACACGCGCAACGCGGCGCAGGTCTGGTTCGAGCGGGCCGTGCCTGCCGGGGCCACGGTGCTGATCGAAGGCGGCACGGCGTTCGAGCAATTCTCTAACCTGGGGCCGCAACTCTGGCCCCTGCCCGATCAGATCGCGGCGTTGGGGGCGGCTCCGCCCAGCGAGACGCTATTCCGGCAGCAACTGCTGGCGGTGGACCAGGCCCACCCCGTCACCTACCGGCTGACCCTGATCGGCGCGGTGGACCGCCGCAACGTCGGCCCGCCCGGCAACTGGCACCCCGAACCGCTGACCTCGATGGCCGACCAGGGCTGGCCCGACTACGCGCTGCTGCTCAACTGGCGCAGCGCCGCCCTGCGCCCCGGCTCCGACTCGCCACTCTGGCGCTCACTCACCGACCACTACACGCTGGTGCAAACCTTCGCCTGTGCCCCCTGCTTCCCCGACGACCCCTACAACTGGAACATCGATCCCGCCACGCTGGCCCGCATCGCCCCCTTCGGCGGCCCGCCGGTCGTCGCCGGCCCCGCAATCCGCGTCTTCCAGCGCACCGACACCGCCTTCCGGCTGCGGGCGATGCCGTGACGGCGCGCCGACGTTGAACGGCACCACGGAGACACGGAGATTTCTGGAGATGTTTATGTTGGATAGTTACGAGGCTGTTGTCGCCGTAGATGTGCAGGAGGCAAGCTATGATCCTAAATGAACAGCAGTATCGCATAACGCAAGATCAGGCCCAGAAGTTTGAGCAGACGTTAGCCGCGATGATCGCCAATCCTTACGTAGACGACAACATCCACCCGATATTACGTCGGGCGGAAGAAGCGGGGGTTCGCAATCAATTGCTTGTCTTGCGAGAACAGATCGCGGCGTATGAAGCCCGGCATTGCAGGGAGAGCGCGGGGGCCACACCTAACTAGGTGCGACCCCCTGTAATTGTTGTAGCCGGTGCAGCAAGCAGCACTGCTACAGTTTCCGCGTTATTGTGCCGGTGCAGCAAGCAGCACTGCTACGGTGGCTGCGTTATTTGCCGGTGCAGCAAGCAGCACTGCTACAGTGGGCGGTGTTGGCCCCTATTTGGGGAGGGCTTGCAGGGCGGTGTAGGCGGGGCGGGGGCTGAAGTCGGCGTTGAGGACGCTCCAGGGCACCTTTTCGTCTTTGCCGCCGGCCAGCCAGGGCAGGGTGCTGAAGTTGAGGTTCCAGACGCACATCACGCCCATCCAGGGGTAATCGTTCTTGCCCTTCTGAAAGGCGCGCGTCAGGTAGTCGGCTTGCAGTTGGTCGCTGATCAGTTGGCCGTATTCGTAGCCGGGCGCTTGATTGGCGGTGGTCCAGCCGAACTCGGTCAGCCACATCTGCTTGGCCCCTTCGCCGTTGGCTTCCATGACCGCGCGGATGTCTTCGATGCGGCGGAAGTAGAAGCTGTTGTCGGTCTTCCAGCAGGTTCCTTCCAGGTTGTGATACACGTCGGGGCAGTGACCGTTACCGGGGCTGTCGGGCCATTTCTGGTCGGGCGAGTTGTTGTTGGAGCCGGGGTGCGCGCCCAACACGTCATAATACGCTTTCACCACGCCGCCCTGATAGGCATAGAACTGCTTGAGGTATTCCACATCGTTGACGGCGATCTTGGGGTCGTTGAGGCCGACGGGGGTCAGGCCGCCGGTCATGACGATGGCCTGCGGGTCGGCGTATTTGATGGCGCTGTAGCCCACTTGCAATATGTCTACGTATTGGCCGAGGTTGACCGTGCCGCCGCTTTCGGCGGCGTAGTTTTGCTCGTTCCAGATTTCGTAGGCGGCCACTTTGCCGGCGTAGCGGCGGGCCAGTTGGCCGGTGAAGCCGGCGTAGGTGAACTTATCGTCGGGCATCCCGCCGTTCTTGCCGGCCCAGTCGGGTGAGCGCAAGACGCTAAAGATCAACTTGATGCCGTTGGCTTGGGCGGCGGCCACCACCGGATCGAGCTGGCTCCAGTCAATGCGGCCCGGCGTTTTCTGATAGTCGGCCCACAGGATCTGCTGGCGCACCCAGGTGAAGCCGGCAGCTTTGGCCGATTGCAGCACCTTGTTCGCGTCTATGCCGAACAGCCAGACGTTGAAGCCGTAGCCGGGATGCGGGCCGGCGAGCGGCGTACCGTTGACGCGGCCCGGCCCACCATAGCGCCAGTCGCGGTAGTGCGCGCCAATGTT
Organism: Chloroflexota bacterium; assembly: GCA_030853735.1. Lineage (GTDB taxonomy): Bacteria > Chloroflexota > Chloroflexia > QHBQ01 > JAICKM01 > JAICKM01. The sequence continues at coordinate 5,333 of JALYUO010000813.1, read as the reverse complement.
GCCCATCTCGACCTGGAAGTCAGGCGAGTTGCTGGGCGTGTAGGTGAGAACGCGGCGCTCAAACGCCTGGATCAGCACATCGGTCGCCTTGCCGTTGATCTTGACGCTGGCCCAGTAGGCTTCGCTGATCGGCAGGCCGCTGGCGTAGAACCAGGGCGTGGTCAGGCGCTGCGTTTGGATCTGGCCGTCCACGTTCACCGGCCCTTCTTGATTGAGGAAGTCCCAGAAGGCGGCGGGGATGTTGTGTTGGGCGGTAGCATCGTAGTGACGGTTGTCAATCTTCGGATAGACGGCCTTGCCGGGATCGTTGACGGTGCTGCCGTCTTTGCGGATAATGGTCGTGTTTTGCCGGCCGGTTTGGTCGGGCGCGGGCTTGGCCCCATTGACATTAGAGACCGAGCCGAAGGAAGCGTAGGTAGGCGCGTTGCCGTCGTTGTTGTCGCCGGCAATGGGGATCTGGGCCGGTTTGCGGGTCTCGAAGGTGGTATTGCCCAGCTGCACCCGCCCGGCGATCAGTTCGACGGTGAGCAGGCCGTTGGTGACATAGAACGGATCGCTGGGATTGCCGGCGGGATTGTTGATCTCCATGCGGCTTTTGTCGAAATATTGCACCAGGCGCTGGCCGGAGCCGTCGGGCGCGTCGGTGTAGGGTTCGCTCATAAAGGTAGCGGGAGCCGGCCCCCAAAACCAAGTGCGCGTGGTCTGGTGCGCGGCCACCGGCAGGTCGGTGCGCGTCCAGACGCGGCTAAAGGCGGCATCAGCGAAGGTGGGCGCGCCCAGGCGCGCTGCGGCTATAGGGCCGCCGGCGGGCATGGCGGCGGGGGCCGCACTCACGCCGAGGCCGGGCAGGCTCGCGGCCAGCATCAGCCCGGCGACGAGCGCGGGATAGCGTCGGTTGTTCAATGCGTTTCCTCCTTGTGGGCCGTGGGCCAGGGGCCGTGGGCCGTCGTTGGTTGTCGGTCGTCAATTTGCTTGCGCGGTTGCTGACGGGGCCGGTTTGATTATAGCGATCAGGTTGCCGCTTGTCTATGCGGGCGGCTCGTTTGTGTAACGAACGAGGTGGGCGCGGGTTGCACCGTTGTGGCAACGACGGATTGCACCACAAAGGCACAAAGAACACGAAGATTCACGGTTACGCCTTTGTGTCCTTTGTGCCTTTGTGGTGCAAATGAATTACGCACAGATGTCCGCCGCTTGGCGGATTGACGCGCTGGGCGGCGGCGGGGTATAATGCGTAAAACGTAAAACGTAAAACGGAATGCGTAACACATAACTGACGACCGACGACCGACGACCGACGACTGGGGGGCACAGATGGACCAGCAAGACGAGACCACGATGGGCAGTGCTGAAGCTGCGGTGCGGCGGACGGCGGGCTTGACCCCGGAAGGGCACCCCGATGAGAACCTGATCGTGGACCCGGCCAGCGCGGTGGGCAGTCCGCCGGTGGATTCGGTGGATGGCGACAGCATTCATAATGAGATGGCCGGCTTTGCGGATGCGGGCGACCCTCCTGCGCCGGATGAGCGGGTGGACGTGGAAGGCTGACCGGGTTCCGGCAGCAGGCACGGCTCGCCCCCTGAGTGTGGGTGGCGGGCCTTTTTGTCGCCTAGCAGACGGCGGATTGCACCACAAAGACACAAAGAACACAAAGATTTTAGGGGAATGTGAAGCGTGCGACGTGATGTGTGAGAGGTAGAGAGGTGGAGACGATGGCAGAAACACAAACAGCGACGGTGGGGACGACAGAAGCGGCGGATACAGCCGGCTATGTCGAGGATATTGCGGATAAGAACGACAGCTTTTCGCGCTGGTATACGGATGTGGTGTTGCGGGCGGAATTGGCCGATTATGCGCCGGTGCGCGGCTGTATGGTCATCCGGCCGTATGGCTATACGCTGTGGGAACACGTCCGCGACTATTTGGATGCGCGGATCAAAGGATCGGGCTGCGTGAATGCCTATTTTCCGCTACTGATTCCGAAAAGCTTCCTGGAAAAAGAGGCCGAACACGTCGCGGGTTTTGCGCCCGAAGTGGCCTGGGTGACGAAGGGCGGCAACGATGAGTTGGTCGAGCCGCTGGCGATCCGCCCGACCTCCGAGGCGATCATTGGCTATATGTACGCCAAGTGGATCCACTCGTATCGCGATCTGCCGCTGCTGATCAACCAGTGGGCCAATGTGATGCGTTGGGAGAAGGTGACGCGGCTGTTCTTGCGAACGGCGGAGTTCCTATGGCAAGAGGGCCATACGGTCCACAGCAGCTATGACGAGGCGCAGGCGCGCACGATGGAGATGCTGGAAGTGTACCGCGCCTTCGCCGAGACCGACTTGGCCGTGCCGGTGGTGGCCGGGCGCAAAAGCGAGGCCGAGAAGTTCGCCGGGGCCGACCGCACCTATTCGATTGAGGCGCTGATGGGCGACGGCAAGGCGTTGCAGGCCGGCACGTCGCATAATCTGGCCGACCATTTCGCCAAAGGGTTTGACATCACCTTCCTGGACCGCGACGGGGCGACAAAGCACGCTTTCACCACGTCGTGGGGCTTGTCTACGCGCATCATCGGGGCGATCATCATGGTCCACGGCGACGAGCAGGGGCTGATCCTGCCGCCGAAAGTCGCGCCGTTCCAGGTGGTCTTCGTCCCGATCTGGCGCAAAGAGACGGAGCGCGAGGAGGTGTTTGCCACGATCCGGCGGCTGGAAGACGGGCTGCGCCACGCCGGGGTGCGGGTGAAGGTGGATTGGAGCGAGCATACCACGCCGGGCTTCAAGTTCAATGAGTGGGAATTGCGCGGCGTGCCGCTGCGGATCGAGGTGGGACCGCGCGATGTAAAAGAGGGCAAAGCGGTGCTGGTGCGGCGCGACAACCGGGCTAAAGCGGCCGTGGCCCAAGACGAGTTGGTGCCGCAGGTGCAGGCGCTGCTGCTGGAAATCCAGCAGGGGATGTATAACAAGGCGGTGCGCTACCGGGCGGAGCATACCTACTGGGTGACGGACTATGCCGACTTCCAGGCGCGCATTGAGGATCGCGGCTTCTTCGAGGCGTGGTGGTGCGGCATGGCGGCCTGCGAGGCGCGCGTGAAGGCCGACACGAAGGCGACGATCCGCTGCATTCCGCTGGACCAGAGCGCGCACACGGGCGGCGGGCCGTGCTTGGTGTGCGGCATGGCCTCGACGGAGTGGGTGCTGTACGCACGCGCGTACTAATGCGGAATGCGGAATGCGGAATTGCGACGACGCATAGTGCGTGCTGCGTAGTGTGTAAGTATCTATTCAGCCCACTGTGCCGCTGGAGGGCGTGAAAAGTGTAGGAGGGTGGCTCCGCCCCGCGACCGTCGTGGGCGACGCAGGGCACGGTGGGCGCGGACATCGATAGGAGAGATCGCGGTCGGGCAAGCATCGCGGGGCGGAGCCACCCTCCTACACTTTTCACGCTATCCGGCGGTATGACAAGGTTTCTGCGGACAGAGCCATCGCCTACAATCCGCTCGGCAATCGGGTATAATCGCTATCATATACCCGGCTACTTGGGAATAAGCACGCACGCTACACAGGGGGTCCAGACTACGTTTCGCAATCCAGTACGGGGGGTGGCACAGGTGACGCGGGCCGACCTGGAGGGGGGCTGGGCGCGGTTGGGGCTGCGCGCGGGCGATCATCTGGTGGTGCATACGGCGCTGTCGAGCTTTGGCGTGGTGGCGGGCGGGCCGGCGGGGCTGGTCGAGTCGTTGGCCGCGTGGCTGGGGCCGGTGGGGACGCTGATGATGCCGACCGCAACGTGGCGCAGCAGCTATTTGCGGAGCCCCGATCAACCCTGGCCGGCGGGCGTGATCCCCTATGATCCGGCGACCACGGTGCCCGATGCCGATATGGGGCGGGTGCCGGTGGCCTTGTGGCACTGGCCGGGCGCACAACGCAGCAGGCATCCCCTCATGTCGGTGACGGCGCTGGGGGCATGGGCGGCACGGCTGACCGGCGACCACCCGATAGACGATCCCCTGCGCCCCTATCGCGTGCTGGCCGCGCAGGGCGGGCGCGTGCTGCTGCTGGGGGTGGACCACACGCGCAACACGACGGTTCATGCCGCCGAGTTCTTGGCGCAGCTGCCACATCTGACCGGCCCCGGCTATGCGCTGATCCGCGACCTGCGCGCGCCGAACGGCACGCGCATCGAGCGCATCGCCCGCGAACCGGATTGCAGCATGGGCTTTGAGCGGCTGAACCGGCGCATCCCCCGGCGCGAGGTACAGATCGGCGGCGCGCTGGCCTGGCTGCTGGAGGGCCAGGCGGTGCTGGACATCGCGGGCGCGCTGATCGCCGCCGACCCCGGCGCGTTTTTGTGTGATAGCCCGGTGTGTGTGACTTGCACGCGCGGGCACCAGCTCTACGGCAAGCGCCGGGCGGGGCGGCAATGAGCGGGCGGCGGAGTTACCAGGTTGTCGCGGCGGTCATTCGGCGGCAGGATACGGTGCTGTTGGTGTGCCAGCAGGGACCGGCGGACGCGGAACCCTATTGGTCGCTACCGGGCGGCGTGGTCGAAGTGGGTGAACTGCTGACGGAAGCTCTGGCCCGCGAAGTATGGGAAGAGACGGGGCTGCCGCTACTGACGCTCGGCCCGTTGCTCTATGTGTGCCAAAGTGACACCCCTGCCGATGCGACGCAGCCCGGCCAAGAAACCCTGGCCCACGTTTTCGCCGCTACCGTGCCGCCCGGTGAACCGGCGCACGCGGACCCGGACGAGTTGATCTCCTCCGCCGCCTTTGTGCCGTTGGCCGAAGCGATTACACGCTTGGCGGCGAAAGGCTGGCGGCCGATGTGCGAACCGATTGTGGCCTATCTGCGGGGTGAAGCAGCGCCGGGCATGATCTGGTGCTATCGCCGGCAAGCGGACGGCAGCGAGGCGTTGATTGCGCGAGGGTGAGTTGAAAGTGGCAAGTGGCGCGCATTCCCGGTTCCGTCCCTCTGCACTGCTCAGTCAATCGCTCATCGCCCTGGTGCTGTATTTTGCCGTGGCCGCGCTGGTCACTTGGCCGCAGGTGCCGCAGGCCGGCACGAGCGTGCCCGATACAGGCGACCCGGCGGAGAGCATTTGGACGCTGCATTGGATCGCGCAGGCGCTGCTGCATGATCCGGCACACCTCTACGCCGCGCCCATTTTCCACGGTTTCCCTAATGCGCTGGCCTATGATGATACCAGCCTGCTGCCCGGCGTGCTGTTTGCCCCCTTGTGGCTGACCGATGCGCGGCTGCTCGGCTATAACCTACTAATGTGGGCGACGCTGGCGCTGACCGGCTTCACCGCGTTCTTGCTGATGCGGCGGGTGAGCAGCAGCG
>JALYUO010000809.1 GCA_030853735.1 Chloroflexota bacterium | reverse complement strand
CGATGCTACCCAGTGTCGCCAGCGTTTTGAGCCAGCCGGGCGTAGGGGTCTGCAAAATATGGTGCTGGCCGACCAAGCCATACATGAAGGCGATGCTCCAAAAGCCGATCAGCGATAGCAGGTGGCTATAGAGGGGCGCGCGGATGATCACTGGGATGATGTAGTAGGTGATCGCCACGCCGCTGACGGTGAACCAGTAGCCGAGGATGTTGTGGCCGTAGAACCACTGCCAGATTACGTCGTCAATGCCCTGCAAGCTGCCCGATGGGAAGCCGGCGATGTTGCTGCGCCCAGCGTTCAGGATCGGCTCCCACATGACGTTGCCGACGAAATAGAGGGTGGGTAGCCAGATCATGCTGCCCATAATGTACCAGAGGCTGACGAACAGTTTTTTCTCTTTGCGATTCAGGATCGTGCGGAAGATGTTGTAGCCGGTGCCGAGAATGCCGACCATGACCATCACATCCACCGGCCAGATAAACTCGGCGTATTCGCGGCCCTGCGTCAGGCCGTTTGCCAGCGTGAGATAGCCGATGATGCCGGCAAAGTTCCACAGCACCATCATGATGTTGCCCAGCAGTTCACTGTGCAGCTTGGTGCCGCACAGTTTGGGCACGATATAGTAGAACGCGCCGATCTGGGCCATGCTCAACCACATGAACAGTACGCCGTTGGTGTGCAACTGGCGCAAGCGCCCGAAGGCCAGCCAAGAGATGCCGGCGAACGAGTCGGGGCTGAACATTTCGATGGCCGCGATCAGCCCCACAAAGTCGGCGATGGTCAGCCAGAAAATGGCCGAGAGCAGCCAGTTGCGGGACGCGCTCCATTCGGAGGTGAACACCCCCGTGGTGACGCTGTTGACATCGCGGAAATCTTGGCTATTTCTCATGCAAACGGTTCCTCCATCACTTTCGCGGCGCTAACGGGGGATCAGCCGCCACGCCAGCGCCACCGCGCCGACCGCGGCCAACACACTCACAGCCAGGACCAGATAGTTGGTCGTACTCGCCGCACTAGCATCGGCGATTTCGACCGGCATCCAGGTGGAGACCGATTTCATGGCCCGCGTCTCCCCTTTGGCTCCGTTCCAGATAGCGAAGGCGGCATTGGTCGGGCTGCCGACCAGTAGCGGCGCGCTGCCGGCATCGCCCGCCGATATATCACGGGCAAAGACCAGATACCACTGGCCGTCGCGCCAAACCGCATCGCCGGTGGGCACCACGCCGGGCGTTTCGACCGCTTTGCCCATGCCGTTGCTGGTCAGGTTCCGTACCCCGTTATTGGCTTGGCCGGTTTCCTGCGCCACCTGTTGCAGAGCCGCTTTCCACTGCCAGATGTTGACACGGTTGCCGCTCATGCCCATGCACTGATAGGGCAAGTTGTGTACGTCAAAGGGCAGTTCGATAGCCGCCGCATCACTGGGCACATCTTTCACATAATCGTTGCGGGTGTCATCGGTCCAATTGAGCAGGAAAGCGATGCGCTTGCCGTTGTGCAGTGCCCGCACACGCACTTCGGGCGTGGTGCCGCCGCCGCCCGGTTGCCACATCTGCTGCGCGCTCATCGGGACGACGGCTTGCGGCGACCGCTCCCAGAGCGGCGAGAAGGGGTCGGTCTCCGGCACGGTGGCGCTGATCGGTTGCGCGCTGATCGTGGCGGTGGCGGCGCGCACCAGGCTCACCCCGGCCAAGCTGAACCCGCTGCCGATCAGCAGCAGCAGCGCCAGCACAGCCCCCATTCGCAGGCGTGGATTGTGCGATAACCGCACGCGCCATTGTGGTGTCATCACGCTTATCCCTTCAACTCGCTTTCTTGTGCAAGAGTTCGATCAGCGAACGCCCACTTTCGACCCAGTGTTTCACGCGCTCCGGCCCTTGCGGATCTTGTTGCGCTTCCCAGTCCATGTGGTGCGCTGCGCCGTTCACCGTGGCGATACGCGCCACATGGTAATGTAGATACTGAAAAAACAGCGATGAAGCCCAAACCAACGCATCACGGTCGTCTTTGGAGCCGACAGTGAAGCGCACCAACAAATGATCGGGTTGCGCTTCGTTGTAGCCAAACTCGATGCGCCGCACATGGTCGGCCACCCGGATGTGGCGGATTGTTTCGCCACTCGGCGCAAAGTTGTGCAACTCAAACTGATGAACCAGCATCAGTGCGCGCACCCGGTCCACGACCAGCCGCTGGGCCGGGTGTAACGGATGCTCAAAGACGATCATGATGGGCGCGATGACTCCCGGCCCCGCTTCCGGCTCCACCGGCGGCATGACCGGCGCTGTCGTGTCGCCTTGCTGATTATCCATAGAGTAGACCATCCGTAGCAGGCCCAGCGCACCTACTTGAGCGTTTTGGCTTGGGACAGATAATCCACCAGCAAGTTGAGTTCGTCGTCGGTCATTTGGATCGTCGGCATAAAAGTCGCGTTCATTGGGAAGGCTTGCGGCACCGCCGTCGGCTTGCTGTTGGGGCCGGGCGTGTCTAGGCTGGGCTTAACGACACTGAGCCACAGGTTGGGGCCGCGTTGGTCGGCGGGCATGGCGCTGGGATTTTTGATCCAGCGGCGCAGCCAGTCGGCACTGCGGCGGTCGCCCACTTCAGTCAGCGGGGCCGCAATTTTGCCGCCCACTGCGCCCACTTGGTGGCAGTTGAGGCAACCTTTGGTCAACATGGTCGCCTTAACCTGCTGTAAGCGCGGCGTGGTTTGGCCGCCGTCAAAGCCGGCATAGGTCGGCAAGTCTTTTTCCAGCCCGGAGGCCGAGGACGCATATTCCAGTGGGGTATCCCAGTCGCCGTAGTTGATGAATTGGACTAGGTACTCTAATTCCGCACTGTTGAGCGAACCGCCTTCGGCAATAGACCACGCCGGCATTTGGATACCGGGTTGGTTGGAGGCCCGCCCGCGCTCCAGGGTTTTATAGATAAAGTCATGCGAACCGGGATCAAACGCCGGGTTGGCCGCGCCGTTGATTTCGGGGTGCCAAGCATCACGGTTGAGGGCCGGGCCGATGCAGCCCTCGCCCTTCGGCCCGTGGCAGACGATGCAGTATTGGGCAAAGATGGCCCGCCCGCGACTCACGCCTTCTTCACGCGCCAATGCTTGGCTGGTGCCGGTGCGCTGAAAGTCTATTGCGCCGTACACCAGCAACGTCAGCAGGAGGACGATAGTTAGGGTCGCGCCGAGAATTACTTTGTCGCGCATGGCTTGTTCACCTCTAAATGATAACAGTTGCCTGTTGCGGATCATATTGAACGCGCTGGCTAATAAGCCCGGTTTCTACCCAAATGCGGCGACCGTCAAGCCGGATCGCCATGATGTCGAGCGGGCGGAGAGTCGGGCCGCCGATGTTTTGCCCCGACCGGGCATAGACCGACCCGTGACAGGGGCAGCGAAACAGCCCCGCCGCACCACCCAGTTTCAGAGTCGGCTCCCAGCCGACGGTGCAACCCAAATGGGCACATTTCCAGTAAAGCGCCAGCAGCACATCGCGGTTGCCTAGCGCCGGCTCCGCATAGCGCGAGAGCCAAAACTTGCCGGCCGGAAAGCGTTGGACGGTGCCCGGCGCAATGTTGTCTACGGTACCTGCGTCTACCGAACCGCCAAACCCCGTGGCTTCGCCCGTGACCAGGGGTGCGATGGCGAACCCCAGACCGCCCAGTACCAATGTACCCAGTCCACCGACCGCCACCCAGCGCAACAGCGCCCGCCGGCTCACAGCGGCATCAGGCACCGGGGATGGGCGTGGTATCTTTAGCGGGTTGATACACCGCCCGCGTGGTGATTTTGCTCGTGTCCACGGTGATCTTGCGCCCGTCAATCGCAATCGCCATCAAGTCCAACGGCGCGGGAGCCGGACCGGCGACATTCTGCCCCGTGCGGGTGTAGATCGAGCCGTGGCAGGGGCAATGGAAGATGCCCTGATAGGTCTGGTAGTTTTCGTCACCCTTCCAGGGGACGGTGCAACCCAGGTGCTTGCACTTCCAATAGAGCGCGACCAGGACGCTTTTGTTGCCCAGCGCCGGCTCTTTATAGCGCGAGAGCCAGAACTTGCCTTCGCGGAACACGATCACATCGCCGTCTTTGATGTCGTCGAGCGTGCCGGCGGCGATTTTGCTGCCGAAGGTGCCGACTTTGCGCGGATAGAAAAAGTCGAGGAAGGCCAACGCGCCGCCGAGGACCATCACGCCGAGCGCACCCAGCATACTGAGACGCAAGAAATCGCGCCGCGTTGCGCCTTCGACTAGGCCGCCTTGCGTGTCTTCCGGTCCCATACGGGTGTGAACACGCGGGGTGAGCGTTCGTTCGGTTTGCGCTTGTTGTGCCATCACATTCCTCCAGAGTTCGCGGCCCGTTAGCCCCGGCCCAGCAGCCGCAGGATTTGCCCGTAATCGGTTTCCGGCAACAGGCCGGGCGGGTAGAGTTGCATCCCGTGTCCGCGCATGAACTGGCCGACAAAAGTCAGCACGACATAGGTGGCAAAAAAGCCGGTGAACAGGCCGATGGTCAATTCGGCGGTGTTCAACCCTTTGAACAAGACTTTGAGCAACACCACCAGGATGCCGATGAACAGGATCATGACCAGGGTAGGGAAGATCCAGCCGGTGACGGCTTCGACCAGCACGCCTTTGGCCGTGGCGGTATCACCAAAGATGCGGGCAGCCACCTGGGTCAGGCCGGACAGGAAGCCGTTTTTGCCCGGATTATCTTTATCCACATTGACCCAGCCGCCAAAGGCATCGCGGATGGGCAACGTGCCGAAGGCGATCAGCGCACCGATGACGGCGGCACTGAAAACCGCACTGAACGCGGCGATGCGCCGACCTCGCTCGTTGTAGAACCAGATGCCCAAGCCCTTGCCGCCTTTGTCAATGTAGGGGATGGCGGCGATGGCGACCAGGGCAATGGTGGGCACGATGACCCCCGCCAGGGCGGAGTTCATGTGCAAGAGCAGTTCTTGCAGGTTCATGAAGTACCAGGGCGCTTTGGACGGGTTAGGCGTTTTGTCGGGGTTCGCCAGCGGTTCGAGCGGCGCATTCGCCAGCGTGCCCAGCAAGACGAGCATGATGGTGAAGACGATGGCACCGAGGAACTCGATGACGACCAAGTGCGGCCAGACTTGCACCGTGTCGGCTTCGACCGCTGCCGGCGAGACCGGGCGGCTGCGCGGCGACGAGGTGAGGACCGGCGCGCCTTGCTGGTCGGCCACGTTGCGGTCGCGCACGGTTACGCCAGTGGGACGAGTTTCAATAGCCATAGCTTGGCTCCTTGTGCTAGAAAAGCCTATCCGCGCCCGCGCCCGGTGGGCGAGCCGTCGTTGAGCCGGGTGGTGAAGGTCAGACCGCGCGAGAAGCCGTCTTTGCGAATGCGCCAGAAATGGACGGCCAGGAAGATGGTCAGGATCAGCGGCAAGCCGATGACATGAAGGGTGTAAAAGCGTAAGAGAGCATTCTGCCCGATGCTGTAGTCGCCCACCAGCAGGAAGCGCACAAACTCGCCGACGAAGGGCGGCGGGGTCGAGCCGATCATGTTGGTGCCCACGGTGACGGCCCAGATCGCCAACTGGTCCCACGGCAGCAGATAGCCGGTGAAGCTGAGGAGGAAGGTGAGCGCCAACAGAACCACCCCGACCACCCAGTTAAACTGACGCGGGGCGCGATACGAGCCGGTGTAGAAGACACGACACATATGCAAGAAAACGGTGATGACCATGCCGTGCGCCGCCCAGCGATGCATATTCCGCAATAGGTAGCCGAACGGCTGCTGCTCTTGGATGTCTTTGATCGTCTGGTAGGCGTGTTCCACCGACGGGATATAGTAGAACATGAGCAGCGTGCCGGTGAGGGTGAGCGACAGGAATAGGAAGAACGAGATGCCGCCCAACCCGAAGGTGTAGGTCATTTTGATCGCGTCGGGGCGGGTGCGGATGGGGTGCAGATGCAGGAAGACGCTGTTCATGATCGCCAGCGAGCGCCCGCGCACCGAGGTGGGCCAGCCGTTGCGGACAATCGAGCCGGTCACATCGTTGAGCACTTCCTGCCCGGCGACCTTGCCGCGCAAGAGCCGCCCGCGCAGCCCGGCGGGCAGGCGACCCATCAGGCCGCCGGTCTGAGTACGGGCCATTAAATCTCCTCCTCCTCATCTTGCAGATCACCGCGCCGCAGCGTGCCGAGACGGTCGATCAGCACCAGCAGGCCGATGGCAGACAGCACACCGGCCAACACCACCAGGGGTTCGAGCGTAATACCAACTACCATCTGATGCGACCTCCTACCCGTGGGTCTATGCAGCCCACTCTGGTCCTAGCGTACTATAGGTCCATTATACTGTGAAACCCCTAGCTCGTGTAGGAGTCGTAGCCTTATGCGGGCTTAATAAGCCACGAAAGTGGGATTAATATTGCATAAACAAAGCTGGTCGGTGCGCTTGCCTGACAGGTAGGAGCGGCTTGGTGGATCGGCGGCAGCGATCCGGTAGCCTGCTTATCGAGATGTGTGCCCCAGCTCTCGGCTGCGCCGGCTTTTGGCGGCATCTGGGTCGGCGCTAGTATACCAGCCTTGCGCCGCGAATGCAACCCCGGCAAACGACGGATCGCACCACAAAGCCCCAAAGAACACGAAGATTTTAGGTAACTACGCAGCTACGGAGCAGATTAAGATGGTAGGAAAGAGGATGCCGCGCAATCCATCGGTGTTGATCCGCGCAGGGCCGCGAAGACGCGCGCAGAAGACCGCGGTGCCCTTACCCCAGCGGGCGCGTCACGATGTCCCACACATTGCCGTCTACCGGCCGGTGGGGCGGGGATGCGCCGGCGGGGAGGAGGCGCATGGGCAGGCCGCCTTTGGGGGCCAGTAACGCACCGGGCGCACGGTCCACCCGCCGCCCCGCCGCCGGCACGGGCGTGAAGCGGGCCAAGATCAGCGGCAGCACCAACTTCATTTCCAGCGTGGCGAAGGTTGCGCCAATGCACATTCGCGGGCCGGCGGCGAACGGCAGGTATTCGTACAGGCTGGGGTGAATCGTCTCCCAGCGCGCCGGATCGAACCGCTCGGCCTGCGGATACAGGTCGGGCAAACGATGCGTGATCGGTGGGCTGTAGAACAGAAAGCTACCCTGGGGGATGGTGTACGCGCCGAACGGCTCGTCGGCCATCGCCACGCGCAGCAGGAAAATGGCCGGCGGCATCAAGCGTAGGCTTTCTTTGATCACCCGGTCGAGCAGCGGCAGCGCGTCAATCTGATCGAGCGCGGGCGCGGCTCCGCCCAACACGGCCAACTCGTCACGCAGATCGGCCAGCACGGCGGGGTGCTGGGCCAGCAGGAACAGCGTCCAGGTGAGGGCGTTCGCCGTGGTCTCGTGGCCGGCCACAAACAGGGTCAGCGTGTGCGCGATCAGTTCGGCATCAGAGAGCGTGGAGCCGTCTTCGTCATGCGCCTGCATCAGCATCGCCAGCACATCCCCGCGATCCGCGCCGCTGCGCCGCTTGTAGGCGATCATCGCGCTCAGGGCGCGCTCCACCCGCGTCGAAAGCTGCAACTGGCGGCGGAACGGCAAGCCGGGCACATCGAACGGCAGCAGCAACGCCAGCGGGTCAAACGATGCCCGCATCCACGCTTCCACCAAGACCCGCAACCGTTCGCCCGCCGGGGTCAGGTCCAGCCCCAGCAGCGTCTTGAAAGCGACAGCCAGGGCGATGTTTTTCATCTCGCGCTGCATATCGCGCACATCGCCCGGTTGCCAAGCGGCGATGGCGCGGGCGGCCAGATCGCTCATCGTGCTATGATACGCCTCGACGCGCTTGCGGTGGAAAGCGGGCATCATCAGGCGGCGCTGCTGGGTGTGCTTGCCGTCATTCATGGCGGTCAGCCCCGTTGCTAGGCGATATGCAGCACTATCGGAGGGCGGGCCGAAAGGAATGGTGTCGCGGTCACCGTTGTGGAAGCGGCCGGGATTGCTGAGGAGCAGGCGGTTGAACTCCGGCGCAAAGCCGAACACAAAGGGCCGTTGGCCGCTGCTGAGGGCGACCAACGGGCCATAGTGCCGGTAGAGGTCGCGCATATAGACAACGGGATCGCGCAGCAAGGGCAGCATCCGTGCCCGCCCACCCAGCAGGGGCAAGGCGCGTGGGCCGGGCAGGGGCTGGGCGGCTATTGAGTGAGTCAGTGTTTGGCTAGTCATATCTAATGTACGGCGGGCGGCGCGGGTCGGTTTTTGATCCGCGAAGGACGCGAAGAAGCGCGAAGGTTTTTGTTTTTGATCCACGAAGGGACACGAAGATTCACGAAGATGATTAACGATTAAGGATCAGAAGATATAAAGGGTGGCAACAGTCACAGCCCACGGCCCACCGC
>JALYUO010000571.1 GCA_030853735.1 Chloroflexota bacterium | reverse complement strand
TATTTCCAGCTCCGTGGGCGGTGAGCGGTGGGCCGTGGGCGGTGGGCGGTGAGCGGTGGGCCGTGGGCCGTGGTTGGTAATCAGTCGTTAATCGTCAGTCGTCGGTCGTTAGTCGTCGGTCGGCGGTCGTTAGTCGTATTTCACGGCCCACGGCCCACCGCTCACCGCCCACCGCCCACGGCCCACCGCTCACCGCCCACGGAGCTGGAAATAGGCCGGTAGCGGGCCGCCGATGAGCGGGAGGGCGTAGGCGATGAAAGCGTCGGTGATGTTGTTGCCGGCGGGGGTGATGAACTCATCGGGCAACAGGCGTTCGGTGTTGGCGACGGCGGTGAGCGGCACCAGGGTGGTCTCGCAGTAGTAGGGCGCGCTGGGGCGGCGCTGGAGGGCCACCATCGCGTCGGTGTGGCCGTCTACGGCGGCACGCACGGCGGCGGCTCCGCAGCGCCAGGCTTCGTCACGGTCTACCGGCGAGGTGAGGGCGGCGGACATCCGTTGCAGGGTGCCCGGCTTGTCGAAGCGGGCGCGGATGCCGGCCTGGAGCAACGCCTGGCAGAGCATATCGGCGGGGCCGGGATAGTAGGCGTGGCCGAAGGGATCGATAAAGCGCGCTTCGCCGGTGGGCAGACGGTGGCCGTCGGGACCGTTCAGGTTTTCGCTGATGACGACGATGCAGTGTCCTTCGCGGACCAGCAGCGCCTGGACATCGGCCATGAAGCGGTCGAGGTGGAAAGGGCGTTCGGGCACATAGATCAGGTGGGGTGTGGTGGGGTCCACGGTGCGGGCCAGGGCGGCGGCGGCGGCGATCCAGCCGGCATAGCGGCCGCTGACCTCCAGGATCTTGACCGGGTAGGTTTCGGGCATAGCACGGGTGTCGAGCGTGGTTTCGAGCGTGGCGGCGGCGACAAAGCGGGCCACGCTGCCGTAGCCAGGGCAATGATCGGTCGCGGGCAGATCGTTGTCCATCGTTTTGGGCACGGCCAAGACGCGCAACGGATCGCCGGTGGCCGCCGCGACCTGGGCGATGCGGTGGGCGGTGTCGGCGGAGTCGTTGCCGCCGATGTAGACGAACGCGCCGGCTCCCAACGCCTGCAAGGCCGCGTAGGCTGCGGCTACGCCCGCCGCGTCCAGCTTGAGGCGGCACGCGCCCAACGCCGACGAGGGCGTGTGGGCCAGGGCATCCAACTGGGCCGGGGTGAGACTGGTCAGGTCGGTGGTGGCGAGGGGCGCAAGACCGCGCACGCCGTAGCGCAAACCGAGGATGCGGGTGAAGCCGGCCTCTTGCGCTTCGGCGACCACCCCGGCAAGGCTGCTGTTGATGACCGGGGTCGGGCCGCCGGCTTGGCCGACGACGAGGGTGCGCCGCCCGGCCCGCAAGGGATTATGGGTCGGGTCAGGGGCCGGAGGCGCGGCTGGGGTCACTGGGCGGCAGCCGGGAGTTGCACGGACGAGACGGCAGCCGGGTTGGTCGCCAGCGTCACTAACTCGGCGTAGCTTTCGTCCATGTAGTAGCAGACGGCGCGCAGGGCATCCTCAAAGAGGCCCAACGGCAGGTTGTCGTTGGGCACTTCGGCGGTCAGGCCCACATCACCATCGTTGTCGAGCATGAACTTCGCCATGTTGATCTTATAGTTGAGCCGCATGAGGTGTTCGCAGACGTTGGCCCGCGCCGCCGGGCTGACTTTCACCGGGAACGGCACGTAGACATAGAGCCAATGCTCGTCGGTGCGAACATAAAAGTTGAAGGTAAACACTTCGCCTTTGTAGCCGGTTTGCCAGTTTTTATCGTCTATGCGCTCAAAGGGCCAGTCTAGTTGCTGGAAATAGGACTCGATAGTCGCGCTCTCTACAGCCATGGCGGTCTCCTTGCGGGGCGGGGTGGTGCGCCCTCGCGCTCTAGCATACACCGAAGGGCGGGTGGCGATCAAGGTGGGGCGTGGGAGACGACCTAACCCCCCAACCCCCTTCCCTACGAAGGAAGGGGGAGTCGATGCAGAAAAGGAAGGGTTGTTTTCTTGTAGGCAGCGGCTCATGATCGTCTCACTCCCCATTCCTTCGTAGGGAAGGAGGTTGGGGGGTTAGGTCGCCGCCCGCGCCCAGGCCGCCAGCAACGGCTGGGCTACCACCGGCCAGCTATAGGTGGACACAGCGAGCGCCCGCCCCGCCGTACCCAGCGCCGCCGCCTGGGCGGGGTCGCGCAACACGCCGATCACCGCCGCCGCGAAAGCCGCCGGCGTGTCGGCCAGCAGCAATTCGTGGCCGGAGGTGACGGGGATACCTTCGCAGCCCACCGTAGTGGAGATCACCGGTTGGCCCATCGCCAGAGCTTCCACGATCTTCAGCCGCGTGCCGCCGCCCATCCGCAGGGGCACCACGCTGGCGCGGCTACGCCAAATGGCGGGCCGCACATCGGTCACGCGCCCCGTGACCGTGATGCCGCTGCCGGGCACGGCCAGGGCCCGCACCGCCGGGGGCGGCTCGGCTCCCACAATGCTCCAGCCCACCCCCGGCACCGCCGCCCGCACGGTCGGCCAGATCGCCTCGGCGAAATAGCGCGCGCCGTCATGGTTGGGGTAATAGGCCATCATGCCGGTGAACACAATCTGCGGATCGCCCGCCGCGTCCGCCGCGTCTGCCCCGGCCGGGGGGTGGAAAAACGTCGTGTCCACCCCGTTGGGCACCACCGTCACCCGCGCTGCCGGCCAATCGCCTTGCACCAGCGCTCCATCGCGGGCCGATGTGACCAACAAGCCACTGAACCGCCGCCAGAGGCGCGGTTCGGCGCGGCGGAACTTGAGATACTCGGCCCAGTTATAGATCCGCCGCACGGGTGCGCCGCCCGCCCGTGCCACGCGGCCCATGATCTCGTACTCCACATTATGTAAATCCAGTAGTGCGGGTACTCCGGCGGGCAGCCGATAATAGGCCATCTGCGAATACTCGACCTGCACCAGATCGGGCCGCGCCTGGGCGAAATAGCGGTCCAGCGCCGCCTGCATCTGCGGTGAGTAATAGGCATAGAACTGGTAGGACCGCCACGACAGCAACGAGCGCAACTGCCCGCGCCGTTTGCGGGCCACCGCCACCGGGTCGCCTGCGCCCAGCGCCGCCGGCAACGCCGCTGGGTCGGCCACCAGCGTGACCGACCGGCACAACCGGCCCAACGTCGCCTGCGCCGCCGCGTCGCGGGCCGGATCGCCCAGCGCAAAGGCCAGCAGGTCAATGTCATACCCAGCCCGGCTGGCCTGCTCCAACAGGTTATAGGTGCGCCGTGCCCCGCCAAAATCGGCCGGGTAGGGCACGTATGAACAGAGCCACAATACTCGCATAGGGTCGTCAGTCGTCAGTCGTCAGTCGTCAGTCGGCGGTCGGCGGTCGGCAGTCGTTAATTCAGAACTCAGAACTCAGAACTCAGAACTACTCAAATAGCGGGCGGAAGCCAATCCGGTAGCGCATAGGGCCGTGGCGCTTGCCGATGGGGCGGGCGGGTGAGCCACCGACCACGGTATACGGCGGCACATCGCGGGTGACAATGGCCCCCGCCGCGACTACCGCGCCTTCGCCGATGGTCACGCCGGGCATGATCATGGCCCGCATTCCGATCCAGGCGTAATCCCCGATCCGCACCGGGCGGGTGGTGGTTAGAAAGGCCGGATCGTCAATACTGTGTTGCGTGGTCAGGATCACCACGTTGGGCGAGATGCTGACGTGCGCGCCAATCCGCAAGGGGCCGCGTGCGTCCAACACACAACCCCGGTTGATCAAGCTGTCCGGGCCGATCACAAACCCGTCGCGTCGCACCTGCGAGAGGCTGAAAAACCAGAAGAACTGGCCCATCGCCAGCGCCGATCCGCGCCCGATCCGCACGCCCAACACGCGCCGATACCATAGATGGCGCAGGGTATAGGAAGGGAGGCGCGCGATCAAGCCGTTGGTCAGGTAGGCCACCGCCGCCACCAAGAGTGCCTTCACGCCTCCTCCCGCCCGCTCATGCTGTGCCCCGCCGCAATGCTTTGCGGATCAAGCGCAGCTCATCGGCTCCTACTAGGCGCAAGGCCCAGGCCGTTACGCCGAACACCAGCCCACCTACCACTCCCGCCCCCAGCAAAGTCACCGCCGCGCCGAGTTGGTCGAGGGAACCGCCGGGGGCCACGCGGTCCAAGAGCGGCAAGGTCAGCCAGAGCGCGCCGCCCATCAGCGCCGCCGCCACCGCCGTCCGCCCCGCGAAGCCCAGGCTGCCCCAGCCCAGCACACCACGCGGCACCAAGCCAATATAGCAGAAAAAGATCACCGCCTCGGTCGCCAGCGTCACCACCGCCGCCCCCAGCGCGCCGTTACCCCACAACCGCTGCGTTTGCGGGATCAGCCAAGCGTTGGCGATGGGGTTCAACAACGCCGCCCCCACCGCCACCGTCGCCCACTGGCGTTGCTTGTCCACCGACACCAGGATCGTCGCCAGGATCATGTCCACATAGAGCGGCACCAGACTCACGCCCAAGATCCGCAGCGGCACCACGGAGCCGGCGTATTTCTCCAGCCCGCCGACCAGCGCGATCAGTTGCGGGGCCAGCAAAACCACGCCCATGCTGATCGGCAACGCGGCCAGCAGGATCAGGTCGAAGCTGCGCCGCGAGGTGCGGGCCATTGTGTCGCCTGCGCCCATAAAAGTGCGCGAGAGGACCGGCAGCACCGCCGCCTGGAAGATGTAGGGCACAAACGACAGCGTTTCATACCAGCGCACCGCCGAGCCGAACCAGCCCACCGTGGTCGAGTCGGTCAACGCCTGGAGTTGGATCGTGGCATTGCGCTGATAGATCACGCCGAACGCGCCCCAGAGGAAAAACGGCGCACCGCCGCGCAACAAAGCCCAAGCCAGTTTGCGATTGAATTGCAACTGAATCCAACCGCGCCGCGCCGCCTGGATGCCCACCACGAGCAGGTTCACCGCCGCACCCAACAGCATCACCGCCGCCACCGCGACCAGGCCATAGCCCAGCAATAGGAGGACAATGCTGACCACCGTGACGGTCAGCTTTTCGCCGATGGTGCCCAGCGCCTGCCAGCGCATATTTTCGTTGCCCTGGAACGTTGCCGCGCACGCCTGGGTGAAACTTGTCACCACCAGCGCCAGCCCCACGACCACCACGGCCAGGAAACCCTCCTGGGTCAGCGGCTTCTGGCTATTGGTCAACATGGCCCAGCTCAAGATGCCCATGTAGACCAGCGCCGTGCTAAAGGTTCGCACGCTGATCGCGGTACTGAGCAGCCGGCGCGACTGCTGCGGGTCGCGGGCCACCTGTTTGGTCAGGTAAGTAGCGATGCCCGCGTCCATAAACACCGCGCCGGTGAGGGCCAGAGACTGGGCATAGAATAGTTCGCCGAAGACCGCCGTCCCCAGCTTGCGCTGCACCGCGACATTCCAGATCAGCGTGGTGGTGAGCGTGACCAGTTGCGAGGCCAGCATAATCAGCGTATTGCGGGCGACGCTGCCGGCCGCCTCGTTCAGCGGGGCTTGCGTGGGCGCATCAGCGCCGGGCAACGAGGGAATCGGCGGCACTGCCGACGCGAGTTGTGATGGGGAATCGAGGGTCTGCACGCGCACCTCTCCAGCTACGGCAGCCGCACTCGGCCTGCCACCGCGCTGTCATAGCAGGAAAGATGCCCCGAATGCGGATTGCGGATTGCGGATTGCGGATTGGTGACGACGGCTGGTTTACAACGCTGTGGAGGTAGCTACTCTACCAATCTAAACTCCGTCGTCATTCCGCACTCCACATTCCGCATTCCGCATTCGTCCTAACTCCCGTCGCTATTCCGCACTCCGCATTCCGCATAAATCCTATCGTCACTCCGTAATCCGCATTCCGCATTCCGCATTCCGC
>JALYUO010000805.1 GCA_030853735.1 Chloroflexota bacterium | reverse complement strand
GCCATAGGGCGGGCTGCCGGCCGGATCGGGTGGGATCTGCTGGGCGGCCACATGGAGCAGGGCAGCGGCCAGCGGCAGGTACACCGCGCTCGCCACCTCGCCGCGCACGAGGGTCGCCGCCTTGCCGTGCCCGTTCGCTATCGCCGCCTGGGCCACCTTTTGCAGCCCGGCCGCCAGCCCCTGGTAAACAGCGGGATCGACTGGGGTCTGGCGGGTGGGCGGCAACGTCTCGCCCCAGATACGCATCAACGGTTCGAGATCCTGGCGCAGCAAGCGGCGGGGCAGACTGCCGGCGGGTGCGCCGCCGAGCGTGCTATCGGCGTGATCGGTGGCGCTGCCGAACTCAGCCAGCGCTTGGTTGAGGCCCTCGGCAGCGGCGCGGCCCTGCTGGTTCTGCACGGCCTGGAATCCGGCTTGGGCCACGGTGAGCGCCTGATTTTGCACGGCCAGCGCGGAGTGCAGCGTGTCCCGCGCCGCCTGCAATGGTGGGCCAAAGGGCGGGCTTTGCCAGGCGGGGTCGCCGTCGAGGGCGGCCAGGGCGTTGCCGGCGGCCACCGGCCCCACCCGGTTCCAGCGCCCCTCGGCTTCGGCTAGGGCGCGGGCCGCTTTGGCCGCCGAAGCGGCGGCGGGCGACGATGCGGCCAGCAAGCGGGCTTCGTACCAGGCTGCCCCGCCGTCGAGATCGCCCTGGCCCAGCGTGGCGGCGGCCTCGTTGTCGCACACCCGCGCGGCCCACTGACGGTAGACCGCCGTGACCGGGGCGAAGGCCGGTAGCCCGGCTTCGATGGCGTCCAGGCCGTCGCGGAGTGCGGGCAGGCCATTCTCGCGCATATCGCCGGAGGTGAGCACGAAACCGGCGGGGCGCGGTGGCAGCCAACCGGCCACCTGCTCATAATACAGGACCGGTTTTTTGCTCAGGTCGGCGGTGGCCGGGGCCGCCACTAGGCGGTGGGTGGCGGCCGGCAAGCGGCCGGGAGCCGGGGGGTCGGAGCGTAAGGCCGCCGCCAACACTCCCGGCAATCCTGCGCCCACGGCGACGGCAAAGGCGCGCGACTCATCGGCCGCCCCACCCGACGGCGGCGCACTGGCGGTGGCGCGCAGTACATGCTCTACCAGGGGGTTGAGGGCGGCAAACAGCGGTTTCAGCGCGGCCCGGTAGGTTGAGCGCGGGGCGACGGTTTGCAGGTCGGTGAGCGCCGCCGGCAGGGTGCCGATCAGGGTGTCGAGGTCGCTCAGGCCGGCGGTTTCCAGGTGGGCCAGCAATGCAGCGCGGTCGAGTCCGGGGTAGCGTGCCACCAGATCGGCATAGCGCCCGGCCAGGCTGCTTTCCGGGTCGCGGGTCGCCCAGGTCTGCAAGGCGGTCACGGCCTCGCCCAGGTTGCCTTCGTCGAGCGCGGATTCTGCGGTCGCCAGCGCATCGCGAATCGCGTCGAGCGCGGCAGCCGTGGCCGGGCCACCGGGCGCGTGCAGTCCTTCGACGACCAGCGCATTGGTCACGGCGGTCGCCAGGGTATCGTATACCCCGCGCACGGTCGTGAGCAGCGGTAACACCGGTTCACCTTCGCGGGCCACCAGTCCGTCACGCGCTTGGCGTAAGGCCGCTATCCGCTCGGTGAGCAGCCGCAGGGCCGCCCGCGCCCGGTTGCGACTGCTCTCACTCTGGTCGGCAATGGCGGCATCCTGCTCGCTCTCGCGGCGCATGGCTTCCATCCGGGTCAGCAAGTCGGCGACCTCTTCGCGCAACAGGGGTGCGCCGGCGCGCCGCCCGGCGGCCAGGCGGAAGGCGTGTACGGCCGGTCCCTCGCCCCAGCGGGTAAGGCCGCGCACCGCCGGTACCACATCGGGCGTGCCGGCCAGCAGGCTGTCGATCAGGCCCGGCAGGGTGGCAGCCTCGGTGGTGCGGTTCAGGCCGCCGGGGGTGGCAGCGGCCTCTTTGAGCGCACCGGTCAGCGCCGCCAGCAGGGTCACGTCGGCGCTCATCAGGGCAGGTTCGCCGGTGGGAGTCTCGGTGCGCTTCAAGGCGCTGTCGAGGCGCTCCGAAGTGTCGGCCTGGGCCAGCAGACGCCGCATCTGCTCCACATTGGCGCGTTCGACCAGCAGGCGGTTCAACCGTTCTTGCAGCGGGCGGGTGTCGGCTCCCTCCGGGTCCAGCCGAGCAGCGCGCTCACTGAGTTCTTCCACCTTCTTAATCAGCCCGGTGGTTTGGGCACGCGAGTCGCCCTCGGCCTTCACACCCAGATGGGCCGCCGCCGCATCCACGGCGCGGTTCAACGCCGGCAATCCCATACGGGCCGCTGCTTCCAGGCTATCTACGGTGGACTGTATCGTATGTAGGAGGGCTTGTTGCTGACCGGCCAGGGCATCACGCCGTCCGCGCACCGCCTCGTCGAGCGACTTGGTGGCTCGTGCGCGCAGGTCGGCATCGCGCCACATCCCGGCCCGCTGGGCGGCGGTCAGCGGGTCGCGCACCTGCCGTACAAAGCTGCCCTCGGCATCGAGAAACATGGCCCGGCGCACCAGATCGTTCAGCGGGGTACGCTCCTGGAGCGCCGCCGCCGTGGGGCTGTCGGGCAGGGCCACATTCGGCCCGTGGACCATATAGAAGAGCAATTGGCCGACCCCGGCGATATCGTGGGCGGGGGTCACATCACCGACGTAGCTGGGGTCGGTCATGCGGATAGCATTGGCCCAGTCAATTACCTTTAGTTGATAGGTGGGCACGCTCCCGGCCTCGTCCCGACTCACCTTCCACCAGAGGTGGTCGGCCTTTTGTGCGTCAATATCCACATACAAATAGCCGGCCCGATGGGCCTCCGCCAGCAGGTGGGTCAGCGGGGCCAAAATACGCAGAGCCTGGAGTTCGGTGAAACGGATGTCGCCTTCGCGCACCAATTTTTCTACCGAGGTGTACGAATCGTCTAACCATTCGAGGACCAGGCCCACGCGCCCGAAAGGATCAAGCCGGCCCACGCGCCGGCGGGCGGTGGGAGCCGCACCGGGTTCGGCCACTTCCGCAATGCGCGGTTCGCTTAACGCCGCGTCTTCGGCCAGCAGGCTGCCTTTGGCGCTGTCTTCGCCGTGCGAGACTTTGATCGCGACCAGGCGGTTGGTTTTGCGATCCAGGGCGCGGAAGACGCTCCCACTGGTGCCCGGTTGACCCACCGGGGTGACCTCACTGTACTGGCCGGCGGCCAAGCGCTCAATGTCTTCGGGAAGAGGATCCTGCATCATGGGTATCTGCTCTTTCGGTGGAGAAAACCATTGCTCCGGGCGGGCATACAATTGCCCAGTTTTGGCTCATGGAACTACAGACTGTAAAAGCAAAATGTATTTGACGCGGCGCATTGTACAGGTTGTGGATCTTTTTCAATGACTCGCAAGATAGACCGAGGAATTATATATACTGATGCAAGGGTAACATGAAGACTTGGCTTTGTCAAGACAAAATAGGTCAAATCTGCATTAACATTTATGTCAGATTGCAGATCGTCGCGGCCTATGTTACAATTCCTGTAGACTGATCCTGTTCACGGACAGGTTCGACGGGGTGCTGGTGACGCAACATTCCGGCTAACCACGAAGGATCCCCGTATGCAACGTTACCCAGAGATTACACCAATCAGTTGGAGTGCCGGAGGCACCGGCCCACGCCCCATTTATCAATTGCTTGTGGGCCGGCAGAATCTGTATGGCGCGGGGGGTATGCGCCCCCTGCCGGTCGCCAGTGCTCCGATGGGCGCATTCGTAGCGATACGCACCGATGATCAGCGGCTGATTGGCCTGGTCGTCCAGCAAATCAGCCCGGCTCCGCAGGGGGATCAGGTGGCGCGGGTACTGGGAGAGAGTCTGCTGGCCTGGCTGTGGGATCAGCGGTATCACCCCCCCGGCGACGAACAGATCGGGGCCTATCTGGACAGTCTACCGGCGCGGGTGGAGGCCGCCCTACCCCCGCCTGCCCCTGGCGCGGCTCCGGCTTGGCGCATTACGGTGGGCATCTTGCTGCTCCCGGCGGATGGCCGCCCCTGGGTGTACCTGTTAGGGCCGGTGCGGGCGGTCTTCTATGCCTGGGAAAACGAGCGCCAGGTATCATTGCCGGTTATGGGCGATCGGGCGGCGGGATGGACGGGGCGTGGGGCACCCAGCGGCAACGCGATTTCGGGCGCACACCCGCACGGTTTTGGGGCCGCGCTGATGAGTGTGCAGGCTCCGGCGGGTTGGGGTCTGGACCCCCGCGCCCTATACCAGCGCCCGCTGTTCGACCAAATGACGGCCACCGTGCAGGTGGCCCTCCCCCTCGGCTATGTGATCGGCACTCACCCACCGGGGGCGGCTTTGGCCGCGGTGCCGCCCCCCTTGCGGCTGGCGGTGCCGGTGCCCCCGGCACCGCCCGTCCGCCGGTCGCTGCTGCCGTCGCTACCGCTCCCCAGCCGGGCAACGGCACTCACCGGTCTACCACCTTCCGACGATGCCAGTCCAGCCCGTCTATTGGGGGACGTTCCCGCCGCTACGCGCCCGGCCCCCGCCCGCCCGGCCTTCCCGCTCCGCTTGGTGCTGGGGGGGCTAGCCCTGCTGGCGGTGGGGGTGTTGCTGGTTGCCATCGGGTTACAGGCGGTGCTGTCCGCCCGCACCCCGCCTCCGGGTACGCCGGAGGCGGCCGCCACCGGCATCGCCGCAGCTACTCTTTGTTTTCCCACACAGATTTGTCTCCAGGGTCTGCCGCTGGCCCGCTGGCGCGCGTATGGCGGGCAGGATGCCGATCGGCCCGGACTGCTGGGGATGCCCCAAACTATCACCGCGATCGACGGGTCGCCGACCGGGGAGAGAATCCAGTTTCCGCATTTTGTGCTGGTGTGGCAGCCCGATCAAGCCCCACCGCGTGATCTTCAGTTTGCGCGCCAGGGGGCCGATAAACTTACCGCCCTCGGCTGGTCGGTCCCGCCGGCCTCCCCCCGCGCCGATTCCGACTGTATCTGGATGGCGGAAACCGAGCATAACCTGTGCGGTGAAATGCGCCAGTATTGGGATCAGGCTGGGCCTGATCCCCTGGCCCTCTATGGATATCCCTTGACGGAAGCGGAAACCGTGCTGGTGAACGATACACCGCGCACCGTTCAGTGGTTTGAGCGCGTGCGGCTGGAGGCATATCCCGACGGCGGCCCGGCCCTGGCTGACCGCGTGCGTATCGGACTGCTTGATGCACTCGTGACACAGCTGGCCGAAGGCACCCCCACGCCGGCGGTCGCCGATGCGCCGACCGCGACCGCCGGGATCGTCGCGGTCGCCGACACTCCCACTCCGA
Source organism: Chloroflexota bacterium (assembly GCA_030853735.1). Lineage (GTDB taxonomy): Bacteria > Chloroflexota > Chloroflexia > QHBQ01 > JAICKM01 > JAICKM01. Next base: position 3,797 of record JALYUO010000805.1, on the reverse strand, counting down.
TCCCGGCGGCACCGACCGATATGCCGGTGGATCCCACCGCACCTCCCACAGCGGTCTCGCCGTCCGACACGCCCGCGCCGCCCACGGCGACTTCGCTCCCACCGACTAATACGCCCATCCCGCCCACCCCTACGCCAGCCCCTCCCACAGCTACGCCAGGGCCGGTTATTATCCGCTACTCGGTTCAGGATGGGGATAATTTAAGTACTATTGCCGCACGGTTTTGCACGTCAGTTGCGGAATTACAGCGGTTGAATGGAATTTCCAACGCGAACCAGCTTGACGCCGGCGCTGTTATTCTCCTACCTGCGGTGCCGAATTGCGCGAACCGCTAAACATCCTTGCTCTCGTGATTTTATTACGTGCGTTAAGTGGATAGCGTCTCTACAGTAGCATCACTTCAACTCTTTCCAGAGGAAGCCGTGCGGCGGCGGGTCGGCCTCGTCCGCAGGCGGGATGCCGTCCAGCTTCTTCCAGCCTCGCAGCGGGCTGGGGCCGGGCGAGGTCGCCGTGGGGGAAGCCGGGCCCGCCAGAGAGGTCTCCGGCGGGGGCGGCGGGCCGGGTGGCGGAGCGGTGGCCTGCGGCCTGATCGGCTGGGGGCCATTAGCTATCAGCCGGGGCGGTAGGTTGTAGGTGGGAGGCGGTGTGACTACCGGCGGTGGTCCGAACGCCGGCCCGCCGCTACCCCCGGTGGGTGGGCCGACGGGGGCGGGCGTAGCCCCACTGGGCAAGCCGGCGGGTAGCGGCCGGGGGCCCTGCGGCCCCCCCGTGGGCTTGGCGGGCGGGGGCATCTTGGGGCTGCCGGCGGGAGTCGTGCCGGCAGCGGGGTGGCTCATTGGCACAACCCAGGCGGCCAGCGGCTGAAACACCAGACGTGCGCCATCCCACGTACCGACCTCCCCTAATGTCTCGTGCCAGGCGAGCACCCGGCCTGGGGGGTCGGCCCAGATCTGGTAGCGGATCGGCAGACCATAGGAATCGGTTTCCCAGTTCAGTGCGTGCATAATCCCTTCGACCAGGGCGGCGATTTCCAGATCGGACGGCACTTCTAGATCATGTTGTTGCGGATCGCCGTCGCGACGCACATTCACAATTACGTTGGTCATCGCAAACTCCTGCGGCAGGCGGTGTTAGGGTACGGCCCAGGCCGGGTCTGTGGCGTTTGGCGGCTCCTGTGTCACGCGCTGGGGGGTGCCTCCGGTTGCTGGGACGATATAGATCGAATCGCGTCCGGTCCTATCAGTAGAGTCCCGATTAGACTGGAAGGCGATCCAGGTATTATCAGGTGTCCATGCCGGGTAGCGATCCCGGCCCGGCCCGCTGGTCAGTGGGCTTACGTGCTCGTTGGTGAGTCCAGTATATACAAATGGTCCGCGGCTTGCACATGGGCGCTGAAGGCCAGCCGTAGCCCGTCTGGGGACACCGCCGGCATGGTCTGCTTGTCACCTGGCTCCGGGGTCATTGCTAGTCGCGTCAACCCCGTGCCGTCCGCATTCACCTGGAACAGGTGGCTTGGCCCATTGCCTCGCGCACTCAGGGCAAAGATAATCACTTTTCCATCGCAGACCCAGGTTGGGTAGCCTGCGAACCCTGGGTTATGGGTAATCTGGAGCGGCGGGCCGTCTGTTATGGTTATGGGATCGGTGAGGGTGCCGGTCGTCGTGGTTACAGCGACGGTGTGAGTGAGGGCGACGGTAAACAGATCCGAGTGGTTAATCTGATTGATCGGCCCGGCGGCATAGACAATGTGCGATCCGTGGGGCGACCAGCGCGGCCACTTGGCTTGCACGATAGGGAGTAATGCGTGGGCCTGCTGTCCGGCGGCGTTCATCACCCAGAGCGGACCGGCGGGCGAATCGCCGGCCGTATCTGCGGCGATGAAGGCAATCTGGTTACCGTTGTTGTCCCAGGTGGGGTAACGATTGATCCTATTCTGAGGCACGAAGAGCTGGGGCGAATCCAGGTGTGCTAAATCCAGGATAAAGATCGCCGACCGGCTGGTGTTGTCCTGGCGGCCGGCGAAGACGATGCGACCGGCGGGTGGCGACCCTCTGTCCGGAACAATCACGGACGGGGGGCGGGGGCGGGGATCCAGGGATGGGGTGGGCGACAAGGTGGCCCGCGCTGGGCCGGTTAGGCTGGCCCAGATGCCGATCAGCAGTGCCAGGAGAACCAGTCCCGCGCCGATCAGCAGCCCCAGGCGCCACCAGGGCACCGGCGGGGGCGGGGTCGGCGGCCGGTCGAAGATAGCCGCCAAGTCGAGCGGTGGATCAAAGGTAATATCCAGGAGACTGACATCGTCACTGCCCGGAAGGGTACCAGTGTGCTGGATCAATTCCTGGAGTGCTGCGTCCGGCGGCGGGGTGTCGTGGGAATCGAGCAGGCTGAGGCCGTCGGAGTATGCCAACAGGTGCGTCACGAGGCAGTGAGTGGGTGTGACTAGCGGTCCAACGAACAGGTGGGGGGTGCCAAGCGTACCCTGCGCGGAGGACCAGCGCTCCGGGCTAAGAAACGTGGCACCCAATTCCGCCGTGCGTTCGCCCGCGTCACCCCAAAAGCGCAAGCGTGAATCGCCGAGCCAGGCCAGTACCAACCGCCCGGCGGGCCAAGCCGGGCTGGGGCGATCCAACCGCCCGCAGACAAAGGTGGATTCGCTGCCGTTAGCGCGTTTTTCTTCCAGCACCGTGTGTAGCAGCGCGGGCAAATGGTCGGGTATGGATCGCACGGCTACCCCCACACTGGCCGCACCGGTGAGCGCCTGGAGCCGGTCGGTGAGGGTGTGCAGGATCACTGCGTCATCCATCGTATCAGGTAGGATGTCAGTTAGCCAGGCGATCAGCGCGTCGCCCAGGTACGTAGCCGCAAGGTCGCCGAAAAAAGATTGGCTCACGCCGTCACAGAGGACGAAGGCACAACAGGATCCCGCCACCTGGATCGCGGCGTAGTCCTGGCCGTGGTCGGCGGCGGCCTGGGTTTCCGCCGCGCGGGCGTAGGCCACGCGGTAGCGCACCCCCCCCGCGACCTGGACGGTGGGTGGCGTTTCGCGGTCGGTCGGTAGGGTTAGCCGCACAGTGGGTGCCGGCATTAGCTCTCCTGGGATGGGAGGACTCATGGGTCGAGCCGAACCGCCATTTTCAGGCTCCCCTTGTTATCTGATAGTTGGCGATCATTGATCCGCAATTGCAAGGGGCCACTGCGGCTGGCTTGCCCGCTATAATGCCCTCCTACGCAAAAGGGAGTGCTATCGCTACCGATACGTCCGATCACTGCTCCATGACGGCAATCTTTGAGTATGCTGTCGTTCCAGTCGAGGGGAATCGTCATGGCTCCATCGGCGGTAACATAATATTCATGGTCTATGGACCACTTATCACCCAGTGAAGTGATGGTGAGCAATTGCGCGCCCTGTAGGTATTTCCCCACATCTTGCCAGTCGTTCTGGGCTAGAACCCAGACTGGATCACCCAACGCGAGCACGGCGGCGGTCGCGGCAGTAGCTGCCGTCGCCGTGGCTCGCGTGTGCACCACTAGCGACGGGGTCCGCTGCGCCGCCGGGGACACCTTCAGCGCCCAGGGGCCGCTATCGGTGTCCAGCCGGTAGATCTGCGCCGTGCTGCCCGCCACCCATAGCGGCTGATCGGGCGCGGCCGGGTCGGCGACCACCTGGTACGTGGTGCCGTCAATGAGCAGTTCGTCACCAGGAATCAGCGAAGTTGTCATGGGTCGGTGGTTCCTTTCACGCCGGCACGGTAGTCCCACCACACGAGCGGCACTCCTGCCCCGCGTGGGGGCGGCGC
>JALYUO010000797.1 GCA_030853735.1 Chloroflexota bacterium | reverse complement strand
CTCGCTGACTTGGCGATTTTTAGTGGCATACCCGCCTTCGCGGAAAAGTTGCACGTTGGGCGACCAAATATCGGCGACCGGCAACGCCTGCACGAGCGGCTGGACGACATTCTGGACCGCCGCTGGCTGACTAATAACGGCCCCTATGTGCAGGAGTTGGAGCAGAAAATTAGCGCATACATCGGGGTAAAGCACTGCATCGCCATGTGCAATGCGACGGTGGCGCTGGAGATCGTGATCCGGGCGGCAGGCTTGAGTGGCGAGGTTATTGTGCCGTCATTCACCTTTGTTGCCACCGCCCACGCCCTGCAATGGCAGGAGATCACCCCGGTTTTCTGTGATGTAGATCCGGCCACACACAATCTCGACCCCCGGCGCGTGGAGGCGCTGATTACGCCGCGCACCACCGGCATCATTGGCGTTCATGTGTGGGGCCGCGCCTGTGACGTAACGGCATTGCAAGCTATTGCCGAGCGCCGCAATTTGACCTTGCTGTTTGATGCCGCGCACGCTTTCGGCTGTTCCTATCAAGGCCGCATGATCGGCAACTTCGGCCAAGCGGAAGTCTTTAGCTTTCACGCCACCAAGTTTTTCAACACATTCGAGGGCGGCGCGGTAGTCACGAACGATGATGAATTAGCGGCGCGGGTGCGTCTGATGACCAACTTCGGCTTTTCCGGCTATGACCAAGTGACGTATGTGGGCACCAACGGCAAGATGAACGAAATGTCGGCGGCGATGGGCCTGACGAGTCTCGAAAGTTTGGCCGAAGTGGTGGCGGTCAATCGGCGCAATTATGAGCAGTACCTAGCGGAGCTGGCGGGAGTGCCAGGGGTGCGCTTGCTGACCTATGAGGGCGACGCGCAGTACAACTACCAGTACATTGTTCTCGAAGTGGATGCGGCAACAGCGGGGTTGAGCCGCGACGAACTCACCAGTGTGCTGTGGGCGGAGAATGTGCTGGCGCGGCGCTATTTCTATCCGGGGTGCCACCAGATGGAACCCTACCGCTCCTATTTTCCGCACGCGGGCTTGCTGCTGCCGGAGACGGAAACCCTGGTGCAGCGCACCGCGATTCTACCCACCGGCACGGCGGTCGGAGCGGCGGAGATCACGACCGTTTGCACGATCATCAAAGCGGCGCTGGCCGATAGCGCCCATGTGCGCGGGCACTTAGCCATGCACCCGTCGCAGCACTGATGGCACCGCGCGGCAAACCCCGCTGGAGATCGCTACAGCGACTGGGGCGGCTGTACAAACTTGTCGGCATGGAAGATCGGGTTAATGCACTTGAAGCAGCCTTCGCCGACTCCGAAGCGCGGGCGGCCATTCTGCGCGACCAGGTAGATATGCTGAAATCCAGCCAGGATGTGCCCCCAACCCTGGTTAAGGAGTTCGCCGCCTGGAAAGCGCAGAATCCGATCCCCAGTCGCCCCCTCGTGAGTGTCTGTGTGGCTACGTATAACCGGGCGCGCCTGCTAACCGAACGCTGCGTCCGCTCGGTGCTGGAGCAAACGTATGATAACCTGGAACTGATCGTCGTCGGCGATGCGTGCAGCGACGGTACGGTAGCGGCGATGGCGCGCATCCAAGATCCGCGGCTGACATTTATCAACCTGGACGAACGGGGAGTCTACCCCGCTGACCCCGCGCTGCGCTATTTAGTCGCGGGTACGAAACCCGTGAACACCGCGCTGGCCCTAGCACAGGGCGACTATATCACCCATCTGGATGACGATGATGCCTATACCCCGGATCGCTTGGCACGTCTGGTTCAGTTTGCCCATGAGCAGCAAGCCGATTTTGTTTGGCATCCTTTCTGGTTTGAAAACCCGGCCGGCCAGTGGATCCTCAACGAAGCGCCCCGGCTGGCCTATGGGCAAATTACCACCTCCTCGGTGTTCTATCGTGGCTGGTTCACACGGCTGCCTTTCGACCCCGATGCCTACCGCCTGTTAGAGCCGGGCGATTGGAACCGCTTTCGGCGCATGAAATATCTGAACCCGGTCTGCGTGCGTTATCCGCAGCCGCTGCTTAAACATTATCGAGAGAAGAATGATGCCTCACGGAGTCAATAAACCCAGCCCGTCGTCCCTCGCAGGACTTGACGATTGCCATCTTGTGCAACTGCCCTGTGTACCGG
>JALYUO010000777.1 GCA_030853735.1 Chloroflexota bacterium | reverse complement strand
GCGGTGGGTTTGGCCGCCGGCGGGGGCGGGGCGGGGGCGGGTGTGGGCACCAGTTCCGGCGGCACCTCGTAGGCATAGAGATAGCCATCAGTGGAGGGCGCGTAGATCACGCCATGCGCGATCACGGGCGCACCCCAGATCGGTTGCTGCGTAGCGAAGCGGTAGAGCAAGCGGCCGTCAGCGGCGGCCACCACATCCACCACCTGGGCAGCGGGCACCACGATCACGCCGTTGGCCCCAGCAGGAGAGCCGATAGCCGCGCCGGGCAGCGGATGGGTCCAGCGCAGCGTGCCGCCGGCGGCATCAAAGGCGCGCAACGCGCCGGGGTATTCTACACCGTCAATAGTGGTGCTGCCGCCGGCCAGATAGAGCAGACCGTCGTGGTATACGCCCGACGCGATGGTGCCTTCGCCGCATTGCGGACACTCGCCGGGATCGGCCACCGCGTACTGCCAGACGGGGCCATCACCCAGGTGGTCGGCGTTGAACACATAGAAGCGGCCGTTTTTGTTGCCCGCCGCAACCATCTGGCGGCCGTCGGGCAAGGTGAACAGGGTGGGCGTGGTGCCCCAATCGGCATCTTTGACCTCATTTTCCGGCGGCACGCGCCAGCCGTCACCCACAGTGTAATCGTTCAGGCTGATCGCGGCGATGCCGTCTACCACCCCCACCCCGTCGCCCGGCGTGCCGGTGGTGACAAACAGGCGGTTATGGGGCGCGTCCAGCGTGGGCGAGGTCCAGATGCCGCCGCCGACCGTGCCCTCGCGCACGATGTAGGCGCGCTGCTCGCCGGCTCCGGTCGCAGCATCGGCCCCCCAAGCGTAGCCCCGCACCAGGGGGTGGTCGCAGAACGAGGCGATGCCGCTATAAACGCGCCCCCCGGCGACTAGGGGCGAGGCCCAGTTGTAATGGCCGCCCTCGGCTCCTCCTTCGCCGGTAAACAGGCTCCAGGCGGGTGCGCCGGTGGCCGCGTCAAGGGCATAGAAATGCTCGGCCCCGCCGCCGACATAGACGCGCCCATCCGCCACCGCTGCGCTGGATGTCAGGCCGGCGTAGGCGGGATGGCACTGTTTATTGGGGGTGGAGGTGGTGCCCAGGTCGGTATGCCAGCGCACGCTGCCGTCGCTGGTGTTAAGGGCGTACTCATTGCCGTCCCACGATCCTTGGTATACCGTGTCACCGACGACGGCGGGCGAGGCGATCAGCATTCCACCGGGGGCGACTTTCCAGCGCAGGCGCAAGAGGGGCGCGGTGGTGGGGGAGAGGGCGGTTTCGTCGCTGTTCCACGCTTGGCGCTGGGTATCGTGCAAATACATGGGCCAGTCGCCGGCGGTGGGCTGCCCGGCGGCGGCTTGCGCCTGTAGGTGGGGGGTGGGGCTGAGGGCGAGGGCGGCAAGCACGCCGGCAGTGAGGAACAAGGTGCCGCGCGTAATACGTCGCTGGGTAGTGGGAGACACAGGCATCGATCCTTCGGCCCAACTGCGTGCGCCCGCCGGGCCGGCGAAAGGAGACGCGCCCACAACCGGCGCAGATCAGGAGTACGCACACTGTCTATACTAACGACTGTGAGCGGGATAACAGTTTCATAACATAGGCCGTTACCCCAGCGGCACCGGGTCGGACGGCTGTTGCGGGAACAGGATGCCCAGCAGCACCGCCGCCGCTGGGTCGGCGTAGCAGTCGGGATAGAGATAGTTCACCTCGGCCAGCGTGCGGTAGCCGAACAAGAGATGGAGAAACGTGTGATCGGGGAAGTGAGCATCGCCGTCTTCCACTCGATTGGGGCTATAGGTGCCGATCTCGGTGAGCCGGCCCGCGCTGAAACTCAGGGTTAGTTGCGCGTGGTAGAAGTTCAGGCGCAGGGTGCCGCTGTGGCCGGCCAGCACGCTCGCCGCCAGTCGCTGCTCCAAGACCGGCGCGATGTGGCGCAGAAAGGCGGGCAGGTCGGGCACACGGATGTACCAAGCCCAGGCAGGGCGGTATTGCTCCAACAGGTCGCCCAGCGCCGCATAGACCGGGTGGCGCGGCCCCAGGTTCAGCGCCAGACTGGTCAACGGCACGGGGCGCGTCTTGTTTGCTTCCACCAGTTGGGCTTGGAACGTCTGCCCCAAAGCCACGGCCACCGCGCGCAACGACTGACCGGGCAGCACGGCCAACTCGGTGATGCTGAAGGTCTTGACCAGTTCCGGCTCGTCGCCGCCGTCTGCGGGGCGCGCCTCGGCATAGCCCACCGGCGCGCCCGCCGCGTCCTCCACGATCCAGAACCCCTTCCAGCCCAGCTCATAGCGCCATTCTGCTGCATCACGCAACCGCGTCAGCAGGCCGTGCCGGCAATGGATCGCGTAAAGCTGGGTCAGCAGTGGGATGTCGTCAGGTGTGGCGGGGCGCACCTGATAAGGCGGGTCGGCAGCCGGCGCGGCGGGAATGCGGAAGGGCAGCCAACGCCGACTGCCGCCGTGGGCCACCGTCATCGCATAGCCAAACTGGCGATAGTACCACGCGATGCCGGTGATCACCTGGACCAACTCGCCGCGCGCCGCGCTGCGGGCATGGACGGCATCCATTTGGGCGCGCACCAGCCCGCGCCGCCGGTAGGCTGGGCTGGTACTCACCACTTCGGGCCGGCCCACCGCGAAGGGGATGCCGGCGTAGGCCCAGGTCTGCGAAATGAGGCAGAGGCTGGACACGATGCGGCCCCCAGCGCGGCTATCGGTGACGAGGGTGAAATCGCCGGCGCGGGTGGTGGGGTGCGTGCCGCCCATCAGGTCACGGGTCCAGTCGCCCACGCCTTCGTTGCGCTTGGCGGGCTGGTCGCTCCAATGGTCGCTCAGGTGGCGGACATTGTACTCGGCCAGCGCCTCAGTGTCCGTCACTGTGGCCCAGCGCACGGTCAGGCCGTCGCCCAAGTCGCGCGGCAAGCCGGCGCTCTCATCGGATGGGGTTGTCATCATTGGTCGGTCTCCTTTGCGTGAGGCAGCGTCCTTACTGAGTTAGTGGGCCTGGGCTATCCTAGAACCAGTATACCGCAGTCCGTCCAGCCCCGCGCAAGTATTCGTGAAAAATCCGGTTAGCCGGCGCTGCGTCCGGCTGCGGCCACTCGCCTGATGCCCCGCCCCCTTGTGTCGGCAGCGGCTTGACGTGGGAGTTTCTAAGGCGTATTCTGTAAGGGGAGTTGGCCCCCCTGACCCTTTGCACCTTTAGCGCCCACCGGCTGCTGTGGTATTTCCCTGCGCTGAGGATATGATGGCCTATCATCTGACGGCTATTGGCGATGAAGCCGGGCTGCTGGGGCTTGAGCCGGCCTGGGTGGCCCTGTCGGCCACTGCCCTGACGGGCACGATCTTTGCGTCGTTTGCCTGGGCTGTCGCGTGGTGGCACCATTTTGGTGGGCGCGGGCAGCTCTATCTGATCGCAGTCTATGATGGGGCCGGGCGCTTAGTGGGTCTGGCCCCTCTGCTACGCCCGGCGGGCAGCACGCCGCGCAAACTAGTGTTTCTTGGCACCGGCTTGGGCGATGTGGGTGATGTCCTTGTGGCAACGGATGTGGCCGTGCCGGTGGTGGCGGCGATCCTCGACTACCTGAGTAGCCACGCCGGCGATTGGGATCTGCTGGATCTTGATGAGATTCCGCCGTATTCGCCACTGGCCCCGCACTTACACGACCCCGCGCCGGCCGGCTTAACCGTGCGAACCCTGCCCCGCACCGAGTGCCCCTATATTCCGCTGCCCGCGACTTGGGAAGCCTATCTCGCGGGTCTGCCGCACACGGCACGCCGCCAACTCGTGACGAAGACGCAGCGTTTTATTGCCGAGCATGGCGCGTCATTTCAGCTGGTCACTACGCCGGCCGCGGTGCCGGCGGCGGTGGCCCGCTTCCACGCCCTGCATCTGGCCCGCTGGCAGGTCAAAGATGCGCCGTTAGACTCCGTCCATTTGCTGCCGGCGTTCCTGCCGTTTCTGACCGAGCTCTGCACGCGGGCGGCGGACGCAGGCACGCTGCGCCTCGCTGAACTCTGGGTCGGCGCGGTGCCGATTGCGGCCTGGATCAGCTTTCTCGTCCAGGGGCGCTGGAGCGGCTATATGACCGGCTTCGACCCTGCGTGGAGCCGCTACCGACCGGGCAAGGTGCTGCATAGCTTTGTGGTGCAACAGGCGATTGCCGCCGGCGCGACCGAACTCGACTTTGGTCGGGGAGCCGAAGCCTACAAATATGAGCTAGGCGCGGTCACGCGGCGCAATAGCCGTGCCGTGCTGGCGAATAGTACGCTGCGTTCGGCGCTGGCGATGACGCTGGCCGGGGCGGGCATCGAAGGGCGCGCCGCCCTGCACCGTATGCACTGGCCGCACACCGCGCCGGATTAAGGCCAACCGTAGGG
>JALYUO010000750.1 GCA_030853735.1 Chloroflexota bacterium | reverse complement strand
CCCCCTTCCCTACGAAGGAAGGGGGAGTTTACACCGCGATGACCGGCATCTTAGGTACGGGAGTACATTCCGTCTAACTCCCCCTTCCTTCGTAGGGAAGGGGGGTGGGGGGTTAGGTCCGCCCGGTGGATTGACGGAGGCAGGGCGGGGCGGGTACAATGGGCGCAAATCTGTGTTGGAGGAGCCGCAGCAATGCCCACCCTGGTGCCCCCGGCCGTGGTCTACCGGGACAGTTATCTGGCGGCGGCGCGCGAGTTTGCGGCGGAGGGGCGCTATCGCCAGGCCGACCTGGCGCAACTACGCGCCGATTTCCCCGGCTTTGTCGCCTTGCTGCGCGGCCAACAGGAGGTGGCCCAGGTGTCGCCGGGCCGCGTGGCCGAAACAGTCTTGTGGCTGGTAGAGGGCCGCGACTATATTGGCCGGGTGTCCATCCGGCACACGCTCAACGAGTGGCTGCGGCACATCGGCGGCCATATCGGCTATGAGATCCGCCCCAGCCGTCGCCACCGAGGCTACGGCACATTGATCCTGCGCCTCGCGCTGCCCTATGCGCGGGATCTGGGCTTGCCGCGCGTGCTGATCACCTGTGATGCCGATAACGTCGGCTCGCGGCGCATCATTGAAGCCAACGGCGGCCAGTTCGAGAACTCCGTGCTGGAGCCGGATCGCAACGTCCGCAAGCTGCGCTACTGGATTGATCTCGCGGCCCCACCACCGGATCACGAAGCTGCTTGATCCGCGCAGAACGCGCAAGGACGCGAAGACGATTTTGATCCACGCAGGACGCGCAAGGATCACGAAGAACGAACGGGTTTGATCCGCGCAGGGGGGAAGGGTGGGAAGGATGGGGAAAGAAATGGATTCGCGTGTTGCTGTGCCGGGTTTTCATCATCAGCCGTTGCCCAGCTATAGCACGCTGTTGATTGGGCACAGTCCGCCCGATGCGGTGGGCTGCCGCGGCACGCAGTTGCAAATCTGGTATAACAACACGGTGACGGGCTGGACCGATCCCGAACCGCATTATCACTTGGAGAGTGAAGAGTGTTTTATCGTGTTGCGGGGCACGCTTATCGTTGAAGTAGCCGGTCGGCGTGTCACAGTCGGGCCTGGTGAGTTTTGCTGCTTCGCACCGGGAGTCTGGCATTCGGTCGTGGAAGTCTACCCGCCGGTCGAAACTCTAATGATCCGTGCGCCGGGCCTGAATGATAAAGTGTATGCCTCGTCGCAGCCATAGTATGACTGACGACTTCTATTGCGACGAGGTGTTGAGCGGGCATACGCCTGTCGTGCGGGTGCTGGAAACAGCGACGGTGCTGGCTTTCTACCATACGCGCCCGTTCCGACCGGTGCATATCGTGGTCATCCCTAAACGCCACGTTGCCTCGCTGCTGACCGTCGGCCCAGAAGACGATGCGCTGCTGCTGGACCTACTGCGTGCTGTGCAACAGGTGGCTGGGCAAGTCGTTGCCGCGCATGGGGCGTGCCGAATCATCACAAATTGTGGGCTATACCAAGACTCGCAGCACCTGCACTGGCATATCCTGGCCGGCGAAACAGAGACACCTAACAATCACGCCGGTACACAGTAAGAACCAACACATTTTACGCATCACGTTTCACGCATCACGCATCACGCATCACGTTTTACGTTTTACGCGCCAGGAGCCATCATGCGAATCTATGTAGATAGCGCCGAGCGGGACGCGATCCGGGCGGCGCTGGCGATGGGCTGGGTGTGGGGCGTGACGACCAATCCGACGCTGTTGCGCCGGGCCGGGGTACGGACGGGTGACGTACCGGGCTTGGTGCGCGACGCGCTGGCGGCGGGGGCGCGCGAACTGCACCTGCAAACCTATAGCGACGATGCGGCGGGCATGGTGGCCGAAGGGCGGGAATTGGCCGCGCTCGATCCGGTGCGCCGGCGCGTGGTGGTCAAGATTCCGGCCACGGCGGCGGGCTATGTGGCGGCGCGGCAGTTGGTGGCGCGCGGGCTGCGCGTCACGCTGACGGCGGTCTACACGGTGCGCCAAGCGATCCTGGCCGACGCGGTGGGCGCGGCCTACGTCGCGGTCTACCTGGGCCGCGTGCGCGATGCCGGCGACGATCCGCTGGCCCTGGTGGGTGCGATGCAGCAGGCGCTTGCTGCCGCCGGCTCCGGCATGGCGATCCTGGCGGCCAGCGTGCGTGACGGGACCGAGATCGAGGCGTTAGCGCCGCTAGGCATTGCCACGGTCACGCTGCCGCCGGCGGTGCTGCACACGCTGCTCGACTCGCCGGCCACGGCGGCGGCGGCGACCACCTTTCTTGATGATGCGAGGGCGATCCGATGACCCACCTGCTCACTTCGCTGGGCGAGATCCTGATTGACTTTCTGCCGATCCTGACCGCCGGGGAGACGACGGGCTTTACTATGCACGCGGGCGGTGCGCCCTACAATGTGGCCGTGGGCACGGCACGCTTGGGTCAGCCGACCGCCTTTGCCGGCAAGGTGGCAAGCGACCTGTTTGGCCGCTACCTGCGCGGGCGGGTGGCCGGCGAAGGCATAGACACGCGCTTCCTGCTGGACGACGCGGGGCAAAGCACGCTGGCGTTCGTGGCGCAAGAGGACGGCGAACCGGCGTATGCCTTCTATGGCGATGCCGCCGCCGATACACGCCTGACCGCCGCCGAGGTGCCGGAGGCGCTGTTTGCGGAGACGGCGATCCTGCACTGCGGCTCGATCAGCCTGTTGCGCGGCAGCACGCCCGACGCGGTGTTGGCGACGGTGGCGCGCTTGAAAGACCGTGCGCTGATCTCGTTCGACCCCAACCTGCGGCCCAGCTTGGTGCGCGACGAAGCGGCCTACCGCGCCCGGCTGGCCCGCCTGTTCGCCCTGGCCGACATCGTGAAGATCAGTGCGATGGACTTGGCCTGGCTCGCGCCGGGCCGGCCGTTGGACCAGGCGGCGGCGGATTTGCAGGCGCAGGGCGCGGCGTTGGTCGTGGTGACGCAGGGCGGGGCGGGCGTGCTGGCCCGGCGCGGCGCAGATCGGCTCCAGGTGCCGGCGTTCCCGGTCACAGTGGTAGATAC
>JALYUO010000747.1 GCA_030853735.1 Chloroflexota bacterium | reverse complement strand
CTTCGGGGATCAGCACGGTGCCGTCGGCTTGCTGGTAGTTCTCCAAGAGGGCGGCGACGGTGCGGCCGATGGCGAGGCCGGAGCCGTTGAGCGTGTGGACAAACTGCGGCTTGGCATCGGGTGTGGGCCGGTAGCGGATGTTGGCGCGGCGGGCCTGGAAGTCGGTGAAGTTGGAGCAGGACGAGATTTCGACGTATTTGGCCTGCCCCGGCATCCAAACTTCGGGATCGAACTTTTTGGCCGCCGTGAAACCCACATCGCCGGTACACATCTGGGCGATCTGGTAGGGCAAGCCCAACCGGCGCAGACAGTCTTCTGCCGCCGCCAGCAGCGAGTCGAGTTCGGCCCAGGAGGTGTCGGGCGCGACAAACTTGACCATCTCCACCTTGTTGAACTGATGGACGCGCACCATGCCCCGGTTGTCGCGCCCACCCGCGCCGGCCTCTTTGCGGAAGCAGGCGGTATAGCCCACCAAGTAGATCGGCAAGCGCGCCCCATCCAGAATCTCGTCGCGGTACAGGTTCGTCACCGGCACCTCGGCGGTCGGGTCCAGGTAGAGGTCTTCCCCTTCGATGCGGTACATATCATCGGCAAACTTCGGCAACTGGCCGGTGCCCACCATGCAGTCGCCCTTGACCAAAAACGGCGTGAACACTTCGGTGTAGCCGTGTTCGGTGACGTGCAGATCGAGGAAGTAGCTGGTCAGTGCCCGCTCCAGGTGCGCGCCGGCCCCCACCAGCACATAGAAGCGCGGGCCGGAGATTTTGCCCGCCCGCTCGAAGTCGGCAATACCCAGCGCTTCGGCGATCTCCCAGTGCGGGCGCGGCGTAAAGTCGAACGCCGGCGGCGTACCCCAGTGGCGCAGCACGATATTCTCCGAGTCATCTTTGCCCTCATGCACCGACTCGTGCGGGATGTTGGGAATGCCCAACAAGATCGTGCGGATCTCGTCTTCGGTGCCGTTGATCTCATGTTCCAGCGCCGTGATGCGGTCGCCCACCTCGCGCATCGCCGTCACCTTCGCTTCGCGCTCGGTCGCATCGCGCAGCTTGGCGATCTCCAACGACACGCGCTTGCGTTCAGCCCGCAGAGCTTCGGCTTCGGTTTTCAGTTTGCGGTTCTGCTCGTCCACCGCCAGCAGACGGTCCACCACAGTCACGTCTTCGCCCCGCCGCCGCTGCGACTCGCGCAACAGATCGGGATTCTCACGGATCAGTTTCAAGTCCAGCATCGTCGCTCTCCTAGTTATCAGGTGTCAGGTGTCAGGTATCAGGTATCAGGTGTCAGGTGTCGGGTGTCAGGTATCAGGTGTCAGGTGTCGGGTGTCAGGTAAGTGTATTCCGGTACTCTCGTACTCCTGATACCTGATGCCTGATGCCTTTGTCAGGTGTCAGGTGTCAGATGGTCTCGTACTCTCGTACTCCTGATACCTGATGCCTGATGCCTGATACCTAAAAAACCGCGCCGCCCGGCTCCATAGTGAGCGGCAGGCGGCGCAGTGCCCGGCAGTCCACAAGGGACCACCGGGCGATCAACTACTCAGACCGGGCAAAAACTTGTGCCACTCTTCAAGTGGCGCAGCTTGCACATAGCGGTAGACCAAATGGTATATGTTGGCTTTGGGCTGGCGCGGCTGGTGCAATGGGCGCATTCGCGCCTCCTCCAGAGTCTTACCGCCTTTGCGGTGGTTGCAGGCGCGGCAGGCCGAGACCAGATTCTCCCAGGTGTGTGCGCCGCCGCGCGACTTGGGCATCACATGGTCCAGCGTCAGATCGCGGCTGTGCTGGCCGCAATACTGGCAAGTGAAATCGTCGCGCAAAAACACCTCGCGCCGCGAGAGTTTGGCCTTCGGATGAGGCCGGCGGATCATGTGGGCCAGCCGAATGACGGAGGGCGCGCGAATTGTGTAGCGAGACGAATGGATGAACGCATGGTTCAATTCCAGCACTTCGGCTTTGCCGTTGAACACAAGCACCAGCGCCCGCCGAACGTTACACACGTTGAGTGGCTCATAATTCTGGTTCAATACCAGCACCGGTGCATCAATCTCTCTCGGCACGGTTGGCTCCGTCGCTTCTAGCAGCCCACAGCTATCTCACGCGCAACACGACTCCTTCAACAATGCTCCGGCAGCGCCGGGCCGCAGGAATTTGACAATATCTCCCGCTCGTTATAATTGTAACAGGTTTGTGCCTATTCAGCAATGGGAAATTAGGAGGATACGTCTCCTTCGCAAGAAGGAGGACCCATAGAGCGGTTAGGGCCGCGCCAACCAAGTGCGAATGTCGGCGCGTAACTGCGTCGCGTCGGGCACCACCGCGTCAGCGGCGGCTTTGGCGGCCATCTGGCGCTCAATCGTGCCTAGCGCAGCGGTGAAGGTCTGCGCGGCGGCGGGGTCGGTCGCGACGAGGTCGGGTTGGGCGCGGTCGAACGCGGCACGGGCGGCGGTCAGCGCGGGACCGGCCCCGGCGGTTTGGGCGGGGTCTTTGGCCGCATAAGCAATGGTGAACAAGTCCAACTCGTCGCTGACAGTGCGTAGCCCCGCCTGCGCCCGTGCGCGCGGGGTCGTCTCGCCCGCCGGCTTGCTGCCGCCCAGCGCCAGCACCAGCCCACCGATCACCAACAGCAGCACCACGCC
Source organism: Chloroflexota bacterium (assembly GCA_030853735.1). Classification (GTDB taxonomy): domain Bacteria; phylum Chloroflexota; class Chloroflexia; order QHBQ01; family JAICKM01; genus JAICKM01. The sequence goes on along the minus strand of JALYUO010000747.1, from coordinate 4,835 downwards.
CGCCGCCGCGATTAGCAAGGGGTGGGTCCGCCGCTTTTCTCGATAAACTGCCATGCTTAAGCTAACCCCTCCGCAACTGCGTGGTCATTCGTAATTCCATGTCGGACTTAATGGCGTTTGGCAGGCCGCACATTCCCACCAGCTATCCTTCACAATATTCGTTGTGCCGCAATGGGTACAGCGCCGAAATAGAAAAAGGGTCGTGAAAGCCGTGGGGTGGGCAAGGTTTAGACGCTGTAGCACAGCCGTTACTGCGGCCCACGACTCCGGCTCTGGACAGTAGCCCGTGGACTGGTTCGTGACCTCCGTCACGCTGACTCCACTTGGATCCCAATGAAAGGTAATCTCGCCCGCAGCGAGTACCGGCTGGCCGTTCGCGCACGCGATATGTTCGGAGTGCCGATCTGCGATCCATAGCTGTTCCGCCCCATTGATAATGAAGGTCGCTGTGATCGCTTGCGCCGATGAATATACCTGCTGTGTTTCCCTGGCCCAACGTTCCACGTCAGCAGCTACCTCTACCCGATAGCGATAGCGGGGATCGGCGGGCAACTGAGCGATCTCAGGAGATCCTACATAGCGATATTGTCGCAGCATGAATACTCTTCGTAGCGTATCAGTCGGCAGAACTCGTCACAGCAGCCGCGCCCGTTGGACCAGAGCGACGGCGGGGCCGGTTGCCAGGGCCAGGGCGCGTTCGACGGCGGTCAGGGTGTCTTCCATTTTGGGCAAGCCGGAGAGATCGAGCAGATGGGTGCCGGTCAACAGAGTGAGGCGCGGACCGAGGCCGAACGCGCCCTGCCCGGCGGCGGCCAGCAAGGTGTGGCGCAACGCGGCCAGCAAGGTGGCAGGCGCGCCGGTCAGCACCTCGGCATCGTCGGCTTCGAGGCGCACGCTGCCGTGGCGGTCCACCACCACGGCGGGATAGCGCCGCGCCCACGGCCAAGCGCGCCCCGTGGTCGGCGGGCCAAAGACGTAGTAGTGGCCGGTGGTGCCCAGCGCGGCCAGTTTGCCGGCGGGCGCGTGGACCCGCCGCGCCGCGATGGTCGCCGCCTCGGTCACATCCACCAGGCGGTCGCCGCCCGCTTCCAGGCCAACATTGCCAATGGCGACCGCCCGGATGCCGCCTTTTTCGGGCACCGGCTCGGTGTAGACTTGCACGGTAGATGGATCCGCGCCGCTGCGGATCGCGCGATCCTCGACCAGGGCGGCCAGTTGCGCGACTTCATCCGGCGCGTTGGGGTCGAGCGTCTTTTCGGCCTCCTCGCGCACCATCGCCATCGCCACGCCAATGGACGAGATCACCTCGGCGTGGCGGGCCAACGACCAGCGTGCGCCCACTTTCGCCGCCACCGCCGGCCCCAATGCCGCCGCGCCGCCGCCGCCGCCAATCAGGGTCAAGTCTTTGCGGTCCAGCTTATACTCGGCGCACAAGGCCCGTACCGCCCCGGCCACGCCTGCGGCAGCGCGATCCAGCAGGCGTTCGGCGGCGGCTTCGGCGGAACAGCCCAGCGCTAGACCCAGCGGCGCGAAAGCCCGCAGCACCGGATCCGCCGGCGCGTAGGCGTAGGCACCCACCGCCACGCGGCCCAGCGCATTGGCCGCACAGGTCACGGTGAGCGCGAAGTGGTCGCCCGCCGCGTTGCGAACCGCCACATAATCGGGCGGGTCGCCGGCGTGGGGGGCAAAATATTCCAGCGTCAGGGGACCGGCGAGGGCTTCGGGCGGGGCAAAGCTGGCATAGGTTAGCCCGGCGATATGCGCGCTGCGTGGGCCGACAGCGGTCAGCCGCTTGCCGCGCACACGGGCCATGCTGCCGCCGGCCACGCCTTGCACGCGCACATCCAGCGAGCGCAAACAGGTGGGGTGATCCATCACCTGCACATACTTCATGGCCGGTTGGCCGCCACGAATCACGCCCAGATTGGTGCTGGTGCCGCCCACTTCGAGGAAAATACCGTCCAGCACGCGCTCCGACAGCAGTGCGCCGGCCAGCGAAGCCGCCGGCCCCGACAGCACAGTGAGCAACGGCCGTTCGCGCAACTGGTCCATGCTCATCACGCCGCCGTCGCCGCGCATGACCACCAGGGGTGAGTCCACGCCGGCCTCGCGCAGACAACTCTCCACCATTTGCGCCGTCGCCAACATCTTGGGCATGATGCTGGCGTTGATCGCCGCCGTCAGCGTGCGGACTTCGAGGCCATACGCGCCGGAGACTTCGTAGCCGCCGGTGGCCGGCAAGCCCAGTTCGCGGGCCACGTCTACGACCAGCCGCTCATTGGCGTTATCGTCCACGCTGAACGCTTCGCTGGCAACGATAGCCCCCACGCCCGCCGTCTGGAGTTCACGCACCGCCTCCACCACATCACGGTGTAACAGGCCATGCGTGGTATCGAGGAAGCGGTAGTGGGTGTGCAGGGTGCGACCGGGAGCCAGGGTGATGTCACCGATACGGATGCGCTTTTCCGCCTCGCGCCGGTCGCCTTCCTGGGCCATGCCGATGATGCCGACCGGTGCGGTGTCGCCTTCGAGCAGGGCATTGACGGCCTGGGTGGTGCTGTGCGCGACCACGCGGGGCTGGAAGCGGCACAAGGCGGGCGAGGAGAGTAGGCCATTCAGTGCCTGCACCACGCCCAACGCCACGCCTTGTGGCGCGCTATGCGTGGTGGGCACGACCACTTGCTGCACAATCCGCAAGGGGTTGCTATAGATCGCGGCGGCTTTGGTGAAAGTGCCGCCCACGTCTACGCCGATTCGCAAACCGGCGCTGTTGGGGATGCCGAGGTCATCGGGCGTTATTCTGGTCGGTGCCGGGGCCGCAGGGAGGGTGACAGGCATGGCTTAGGCCGCGTGCCGGCGCGCTTCGCCGACGGGGCGGGCCGCCGGGCGCTTGACCAGCATCAGCACCGCGCCGCCGATATAGATCCCGGCCAGCAGCCCTTGCGCGCCCAGCGTCTCTAGCGTCGGGTGGATGCCGGTCAGTTCGGCCAGCAAGTAGGGCAGGCGCGGCATGATTCCGATCAGTGAGGTCGCGCCCAGCACGCCGATGTCTTGCAGTTGGCGCACGGCATTGCCCAGGAAGGCGACCGACAGCACCATGATGATCGTGGCGGCAATGCCCAGGAAGCGGCCCACCGGCAGCTTGCGCCCGGCGCGGAACATCGCCAGCATCGCCACCACCAGCGCCGCGACCCCCGCTAGGAAGCCGCCGGCCACATAGCTCTCAACTCCGGCCCCGTTCATCGCCAGCACCTGATAAAACAGCGCGGTCTCTAGCCCTTCGCGGTAGACGGCGGTGAAGCCGAGCAGGGTTAGCGCCACGGTGCTACCGCTGGTCATGGCCGACCACGCGCGCGCCTTGATAAACTCCATCCAGCGTTTGTTGTCCATTTTGCGGATCAGCCAGAAGCTGACCCAGAACAGCATGACCACCGCGAACAGCGAGACCACCGCCTCGATCACTTCGCGGCCCACGGGAGCCAACTGGATGATCGTGTTGATCAGCACCCAGGAGAGCGCACTCACCCCCAGCGCGGCGGCCACGCCCCACAGCACCGGCTTTTTGAGGCGGCGGTTGTTGCTGGCTTCCAAATAGGCCAACACCGCCGCGACCACCAGCGAGGCTTCCAGCCCTTCACGGAAGATGATCGAGAAGGCCGTGCCCAGCGCGAACAGCGGCGCAACCAGCCCCGGCCCGCCGGCGAACAGCGTCTCGATTTCTCCCACGCCGTCATGCACGCTGCGGGCCAGATTTTCTACCTCACCAATGGGCTTGTGGGCATCCATCGCGCCGCGCAGGGCGGCAAAGCGGTATTCCATGTCGGCGGTCAGGTCGGGGTTCCGCACGCGCAGGGGGATTTCGATGTTCTCAAAATGGTCCAAATAGGCGCTACGCGACAGCTTGTAGGCCGCGTCGTAGTTGCCCAGTCGGTACTCGTGCATGGACTGCTGGAGCGTGTCGCGGATCAGGCCCGCTTCAGCCGCCACATCTATGACTAAGCTGTTCGCGCCCGCAGCCTGGGCCGGGGCCGGCGACCCCAACACCAACAGCCCGCCCCCCAGCAACAGCAGTCCCGCCAAAACGAGTGTCGCGATCCATCGCATCATCGCCATCTCCTACCCCGCGCCGGCCCCGTGACGGTCGTTAGCGCCCCAGCAAGCCCGCCGCCCGCACCAATGAGGCATCCAGGCGCGTCGCTATCGTCTCAATATCGGCTTGCGCTTGGCCGGCTTTGATGCCGTCGCGCAAGCCCTTGAAATCCCCTTCAATGGCCGGCACCGCCGTCTGGTCCGCCTTGTTCAGGTCGGCTTCCAGACTCTCAAAGCGGTTCAGGTACACATTGGCCGCCGCTTCATAGGCCGCATCCGTCTTCCCGTCCTTATACAGCGCCACCGCGCCGGCAATCTCGCTGCGCGCCACGGTGATCATCTCCTGCGCCGACAGCGGCCTAGCCGTGAGCGTGACACTGACTGTGGGCACCACCGTCGCCGTGGGCGCAGCATCGCCGCACGCCGCCGATAGTCCCATCCAGCCCAGCAAAAAACCCGTAAGACTCAGCCGCTGCAAGAACCGCAAGATCGCCCTCCTCTAGGTATGATTAGGGTATGCTAATGTTGTCTATTAGCTGTTACGAACGATAATTCCATGTCTATACTAAGGCAGTATATCAGATCCCTTTTAGGCTGTCAACGTTTTCGCACCCGCAGTTGTGTAAATGTTTGGTTAAAAGTTTGCGGCGGGATTTTGCAGCATCCGGTTGGGCCGCACATAGGTCGGCGGATGTAGCCGCGCGGAATGCGGAATGCGGAATGCGGAATGGGGACGAGTTCTGAGT